>JBEAPS010000367.1:0-7821 GCA_041164285.1 Pseudomonadota bacterium | reverse complement strand
CTTGGAAGCCGCTGAGCTCACAGACGAATTCGAAACACCCCTGGAAGAAGCCACGACTGACGCCTGAGGTGCTCTTGCTTTTTGCAGCAATTCTTGGTTAAGGCAGGAGTTCAGTTTTTGTCTCAACAGGGCCATTGCCGGTGGCAGCAGTGCAGCCTGGCCTTGTTTGGGGTTAATCCGCGTAACCGGCAAGGAGAAAAAAAATGGCAGTTGACGTTCAACTCAAAGACCTGCTTGATGCAGGCGTTCACTTTGGCCACCAAATTCGTCGTTGGAATCCTAAAATGCGCCCATTCATCTACGGTGAGCGCAATGGCATCCACATCATCGACCTCCAAAAAACTCAAAAGCTATTTAAGAATGCGCTCAACACGATCGAAAACACAGTCGCTGAAGGCGGAAACGTTCTGTTCGTAGCAACCAAGAAACAAGCTCAAGACATCATTAAAGAGGAATCTGAGCGTGCTGGAATGTTCCACGTTCATCATCGATGGCTTGGTGGCATGTTGACGAATTTCTCAACGGTTAAAGCAAGCATCACAAAGCTTAAGAAAATTGAAAAAATGGCAACCGACGGCACGTACGAGTCGATCACGAAGAAAGAAGTTGCCCTCAAAGAGCGCCTTCGCATTAAGCTCGACCGCTCGCTTGGCGGAATTAAAAACATGAACGGTTTGCCTGCTGTGATGGTTGTTATCGACGCTAAGAAAGAGGCAACGGCAATCGCTGAAGCTCGTCGCTTGGGTATTCCCGTTGTTGCAGTGACCGATACCAATTCAGATCCATCGGATGTCGATTTCGTTATCCCTGGAAATGATGACAGCCTCAAAGCAATCAAACTCTATGCGAGCCTGATTGCAGACGCGACGATTGCTGGCAAGCAACGCCGTAAGAGTGACCTTGTGCGTGACGATGCTTCATTGAGCTCTGATTCAGCTCGCGGACCCAAGGTAAAACGCCTTCGTTCACGCGATGGCGAAGAAGAAGGTGATGATGCTGCCAAGTAAGCAGCGTCTCCCTTTTTGTATGACTGAACTTAATTTCAACTAAAACATCCAAAAATCCAGGAGAAGTGAAATGGCAGCAGTTACTGCTCAAATGGTGAAAGAACTTCGTGAAGCAACCGGCGCCGGAATGACAGATTGCAAGAAAGCGCTTGATGAAGCTGCTGGCGACGTGGAAGCAGCCCTGAAGGTCCTCCGAGAGCGCGGACTCGCGGCAGCTGCGAAGAAGTCAGCTCGTGCTGCAAGCGAAGGTGTTGTTGCAGCAGTTATTGCTAATGACCTTGGAAAAGGCTTCCTCGTTGAAGTGAACTGCGAAACAGACTTCGTGACCCGCAACGAAGAGTTCCAGGGGTTCGTTACAAACTTGCAGACCATCATTCTTAAAAACAGCCCTTCCACATTGGAAGCACTGACCGCTGCTGCCTATACAACTGGCGGAACTGTTGCGGAAGCCACCACAAACCTCGTTGCCAAAATTGGCGAAAATATTACCGTACGCCGATTTGCTGAATTGGGAACTGGCTCCAACCTCGTGTCCTGCTATGTTCACGGTGGAGGCAAGGTCGGAGTTTTGGTTGAGCTGACAGCTGATGGTATTGGCGCTGGCCGCGCTAATCCTGCTCTCTCTGAGATTGCGAAAGACGTAGCTCTTCAGGTTGCAGCTATGAAGCCACTCTACATCAACAGAGAGGCAGTGCCTGCAGATACTGTTAAGTCGGAAAGCGAAGTCTTTTGGACTCAATACAAGAATCAGGGCAAACCAGAAGCAGCGCTGCCAAAAATTGTCTCCAGCCGTATGGAAACTTGGCACAAAGAAAATTGTCTAACTGAACAACTCTTCGTCAAAGACGACAGCAAAACTGTCGCTGCATACGTGGCAGACGCTGGCAAACAAGCGGGTGTTGCTGGTCTCAAGGTATTGAACTTTGTGCGCCTGGAGCTTGGCCAGGGCGTAGAGAAGAAGAGCGGAGACTTCGCAGCTGAAGTTGCTGAACAGATTGCAGCTAGCAGCAAAAACTGATTCGCTCACAGAAGAGCAGTGAAAGGTTCGGACGCAGTCGCATCCGAACCTTTTTATTTTTCATCAGTAATTCTTTATGTTTATATTTTTCACAATACCTCCGCCAAGAAACCTGCCTTTATAATTCCCGCAAAAAGTAATCTCATTTTAATCGGGACAATTGCGACATCGAAACGAAGTGAGGCCAGCTTTGAAAATTATGCGGCTAAAAATTCCTATCTGTTGCCTTCTCATTTCGATTTCTTGTGTAAAAAAGCGCGATAGTTCGTGGAGTGAATCTGAATTACAGGCACTGCCCAGCCAAATTGCGTTATTGCCAAAGCCGCCCATTCTGCATAGCGCAAATCTCATTCGCTACGAAAGGGATGTTGCACTCAGAGTGTTTGACATGTGGGCTGCATTCATTCTCAAAACCCAAAAAGAAAACCCAAACTCCCCACTCAATCAGCTGCGACGCATCTTCAACCCCGACCACCTCAAATCAATTGATCTCGGCAGTGCAATCGCGCTGGCAAAAGCAGACGGCTCAGGTACACATGGGGCACTTGCCCACGAGAAAAAACCACAAGATGTTCTCTATCATGCACTTTGGAGCCGAATTGCCGACGCTGCAGGACTGCTAAAATATCCAAGAGCATCCAGACACATGAAGCACTACCTCGGCAATTCTGGCAAAGCCATTCAGTATTCCCCAGAAGACACAAGCAAGATTTTAAGCACAGATCGTATGGTGGGAGAGGAAACTTACGATCCAATTGGAATTCAACTAGAAATACAATTTCTCAAGGACCAGTTCAAACGATTCAACATCGAAATTGAAGAGACACACCTGAGCTCCATAGCTCAAATGACGCGTGATGAACGTATGTTCTACGTTTCAAGACTCAAGCTAAAAAACACACTCGCATCTTTTGTTTCCGAAAACCAATTGAATTCAGCTGCTGATTTACAAACGAAATTGGCTAACTTTACCAATCGATCACTTCGATTTAAACCTGCAGTAGAGCCAGGATCTTGGCAACACTCGCGCCCACTTTCGTCGGTGCATCAAATGATCTCTTCCAAACAAAATACAGACATGTATTTTTCATTCGGCAGTTACACTGCTACGCATCATGTAGCACCGCTCTCTGTTGACATTAATAGCGAGGAAATCACCTTACTGCTCTCACAGTGGATTCAAATTTTCGACAAGTACAATTGGGATAATGGCAAGTTCGTCACGCTACTGAGTAGCTGGTGCTGGAGTTTGGACTCTCCACATTGCGGGAACATCGAGGAACTGACTTCCATTGACGTCAATGACAAATCACTTGGGCGCTTACATAAGCTTGGAATAGCTAAAGAATATGAGATTCATGGGAATAGTGTTGTCAAGACTTTTGAAGATACTTTCAATTTCAGTGAACTTAAAGATGCTTCAAAAGTCTCACAATGGAAGGCGGAGATAGCAGTTTTATATCCCAATCATACTATTGATCAGGACAACTGAACTCACATCGATAGAATTTCTTTTTCTTTCGCCACGCAAAGCTCATCAATTTTTTTCGTATACGAATCGGTAAGCTTTTGAATCTCGTCGTTGGCACGCTTCACTTCGTCCTCAGACCAGCCAAATTCTTTCTGAGCACTTTTGGCCTTTGTATTGCCCTCCTGACGATGATGCCGCACGGCAACCTTAGACTCTTCGCCGATTTTCTTAACTTGCTTGGCAATGTCTTTACGACGCTCCTCAGAGAGAGCAGGAATAGGGACTCGGATTATTTTACCGTCATTGTTTGGAGTGTAGCCAAGTCCAGACGTCAGAATTGCCTTTTCAATTGCGGTCAGCTGCGACTTATCAAAAGGGTTGACAGTCACCAGACGAGGTTCTGGTGTAGCGAGAGTTGCCACTTGATTCAAAGGCACACGACTTCCATAGGATTCAACACGCACGTCATCAAGCAAGTTAGTTGATGCACGACCAGTGCGAATCTTGGTGAGATCGTCCTGCAACGACTTGATGGACTTCTCCATCCCATCTTTGACTTTACTGAGTAGCGCTGCTTTATCCATCGAATGAATCCTCGTAAAAACGCGTTAAACCGAATACTCGAAATTGTCATACTGGCACAGTTTCAAGCTGTCCAGCTCATAGGCCGAAGCGGCTTTTTCTAAACTGCTTTTTTAGCTTCTTGACTTCTGTCCAGACAATTTCAGAGGTTTCTATGTTCGTCAGTCGCATTTCTACCTGATACGTTACGGTTTTGTAGCCATCTGCCTCGGAAACGAGGCTTGACAACGAACCCACAAGAAAAAAGTCAGACGAAGCTTGCTTGCCCGGTCCTTTTGCACTGCCTTGCTTTACAACACCCGACTGCTGATACTTGTACTCTTCGAGAATCTTCTGGCGCTGAGCACCATCGAGAAAGCGCACTTCACCACTGTTGATAAGTTCATTCCGAACAGCTTCAAAAATAGCTTTAGTGTCGATTTGTTCTGAGGTTCTATTTTCGAAGTCATCAACCAGCACGAATGGACGCTGATTTTGATTGGTACGGTTAAACTCTTTCAGCCAGCGCTTCTTGAGGGCTGATTGAATCATAGTTTCACCGACCAATCTTGCATCGGAGTCGTTCCATTTATCGTCAACAATTTCAATCTTATTAGGGTCAGCGTAATTACCTTGAGTGGACTGGCAGGCTGAAAGTCCCCAAAAAGCAGCAAAAGGCAGCAAAATAAACATGCGTTTACCAGTGAGTTGTGTCATAGAGCTAGTCCTCTCCGTATTTAGGATTTTCCTGAACGGAGAGTATATCCGCTCGTCTGGTTTAGGAGCAAGGCCATTAGCCAAAATCGAGGTGGTTTCATGCAAGGCGAAAAGTTACTATCCGTAGGAGAAGACTTTCATTTTGACTTTCTTATTATTGGTAGCGGCATTGCCGGTGGCTCTCTCGCGCTGAAACTCGCTCAACTAGGTTCCGTTGCACTTATCTGCAAAGAAACACTCTCTGAGACAAACACCCGATATGCACAAGGAGGCATTGCCGGAGTTTTTGATCAAGACGACAGCTACGAGTCTCACACTCAAGACACAATGTCTGCCGGAGTTGGCCTATGCCACGAGGAGATTGTGCGAAGAGTTGTAGCTTCAGGCCCAGACGTTATCAATGAGTTGGCTACACTTGGAGTGCACTTTACGACTCAGTCGCCAGACTCTCCAAACACCCCGTTTCACCTCACCCGCGAGGGTGGTCATAGTGAAAGGCGGATCATTCATGCGGATGACATGACGGGTGCGGCGGTCCAACGAACTTTAATAAATAAGATTCAAGAAAATAGTAACATTCGAATTTTCGAGTACCACGCTTGCATTGACCTCATTGTAACCGACAAAGCATGTCCGGATTTCTCGAGAAATCGCTGCCTGGGCGCATATGTGCTCGATGAGGCTCAGCGAGAAGTTCATTCATTCATTGCTAAATGTACGTTTCTTGCCACAGGTGGTCACGGCAAACTTTACCTCTACACCTCTAATCCAGACGTGGCATCCGGTGATGGAGTTGCTATGGCCTGGCGAGCAGGAGCACGTGTTGCCAACCTTGAATTCATGCAGTTTCATCCAACCTGCTTATACAGTGCAAAAGAAAAGAACTTCCTCATTACTGAGGCGATTCGGGGCGAAGGAGGTGTATTAATCTCACGCAAGGGGGAACGCTTCATGGAAGGTGTTGACCCGCGTCTTGAGCTAGCACCGAGAGATATTGTGGCTCGCGCCATCGACGCAGAGATCAAAAAAACTGGCGAGCCCTATGTTCTTTTAGATATCTCACATAAGCCGGCGGAGTTCATAAAGCAGCACTTTCCCAATATCTATGCAACCTGCCTCGAGCTCGGAATCGATATCACACGGGAGCCTATTCCAGTTGTTCCCGCCGCTCACTATAGTTGCGGCGGAGTGGTCACCGACGCGAGAGGCAGAACTGGAATCAAATCGCTATGGGCGCTGGGTGAAGTCGCTTGCACGGGCCTCCATGGAGCAAATCGTCTTGCATCGAACTCATTGCTCGAGGGACTCGCTTTCGCCCGTTTCATTGCAGAAGACGTTCAAGGTCTTTGGCCCGTGTTACAGCACCAGTCACTACCAAGGGTTCCAAAATGGCAACTTGGAAAGGCATGTGAGCCCGACGAAATGACTGTTGTGAGCCAACTTTGGGATGAAATTCGAAGGACAATGTGGAATTACGTTGGAATCGTCCGATCAGACAAGCGCCTTGCGAGAGCCGATGCACGAATAAGGCAAATTATTGAAGAAATTGAGAATTACTACTGGGACGTTGTTCCAAGCCGAGCGCTTATCGAGGTGAGAAACCTCGCTACAGTTGCCTCATTAACAATCAAATGTGCGCGCTCACGAAAGGAAAGCAGAGGAATCCATTACTCCCTCGACTACCCAATGCTCGACGACGCTAATTTCAAAAAAGATTCTGTTCTCTGCTGAGAGTGGGCTTGACAACAAATTCCTCCCGCTTAGCCTTTCGCGCATGCAAGTATTGGGGTAAAAGCTCCGCAACCTTGTATTCCGTAGAACTCTCTGGGAGGCCTCATGGCTAAATCAATTCGTCCTTTGAATGACCGCGTCCTTGTTCAGCGTATCGAAGCAGAGCAGAAAACTGCAGGCGGAATCTTGATCCCCGACAACGCAAAAGAAAAACCTGCTGAAGGCAAAGTTATCGCAGTTGGCAGTGGAAAAATTCTCGAAGACGGAAGCCGGCGTCCTCTTGAAGTCAAAGTAGGAGACCGCATTCTTTTCGGAAAATGGAGCGGAACCGAAGTCAAAATCGACGGTGTCGAGCAATTGCTTGTAAAAGAAGACGAAGTTCTTGCAATCATGGAAAGCTGAACTCTATCGAAACGAAATTGGCACATATTCTATAGCAGAATGCCCTTTGCCTTAAATGCATTTGAAAGGACTCGAAATGGCTGCAAAAATGATTAGCTTCAACGAAGCTGCACAGAAGAAAATCTTGCTCGGTGTGAACACTCTCGCGAATGCTGTCAAGGTCACTCTTGGACCTAAGGGACGCAATGTACTCATCGAAAAATCTTTCGGTGCTCCGCTCATCACCAAAGATGGCGTCACTGTTGCCAAAGAAGTTGAACTTGAAGACAAGTTTGAAAATATGGGCGCTCAAATGGTGAAGGAAGTTGCTTCCAAAACCAACGACGACAGCGGCGACGGGACAACAACTGCAACTGTGCTTGCCCAGGCTATCTATCGCGAAGGTTTCAAAATGCTGGCCGCAGGCCACAACCCAATGGAACTCAAGCGCGGAATCGACAAGGCTTGCGTCGCTGTCATTGAAAATCTCAGAAAAGTTGCTCGACCAGTTCAAAACAACAACGAGATTGCTCAAGTCGCCACCATCTCAGCAAACAATGACCCAACAATTGGAAAGATGATTGCCGAAGCGATGGATCGCGTCGGTAAAGATGGCGTGATCACTATTGAAGAAGCAAAAGGCATCGAAACATATGTTGACGTTGTCGAAGGTATGCAGTTCGATCGTGGCTACCTCTCTCCATATTTTGTGACAGACCAAGAGCGACTCGAGGCAGCCCTGGAAAATCCCTATGTTTTGATTTTCGAAAAGAAGATCACAAACATGAAAGACATGGTTCCATTGCTCGAGCAAGTAGCTCGCAGTGGTCGTCCCCTCCTCATCATTGCTGAAGATGTCGAAGGAGAAGCACTGGCAACATTGGTGCTCAATCGACTGTCAGGAAACCTCAAAGTTTGCGCAGTGAAAGCACCTG
>JBEAPS010000366.1:0-2783 GCA_041164285.1 Pseudomonadota bacterium | reverse complement strand
CACTCCAGAATTCCGGGTAGCCGCTCATGGGTGCAAAACCAGAGCTCAGGGTGGGTAGCAGGAGTCCTCCGAGTAGGACTATGGCTCCCAAGGTACGAAAAATTCTGATGTTCAGCTGTTTACCGAGGTTTTTGGCAAACACGATGACTGTCAGAGCGAAGAGGAGTGCGAGTCCCCATGGTACCCATGACTCTCGCCATTCGATCATCACGTTGTGTCCCATGCTCAGGGTTATAGCTGTTGGAATCAACAATGCCGTAAGAGCAACGGTCCAGCGCAGTGGATTGAGTTTTTGGCTTGCCGCCAAGTCTTTTGCGATAAAGTTTGTGAGAGAGTTAAAGTCATTTGTCATGGCTCTTCGACCTCCGCGTCTGTCTCGTTCAAAAAGGCTCGCAGTCCTTTCAACAAGCGGTGTAATTTCACCTTGATTGCACCCTCGGTGGAGTTCATGACACTCGCGAGCTCCGCCATTGTCAATCCTTCCATCACACCTAGATATACGATTGTACGGTCAGAAGGTTTCAGGGTGTCGAGACTTTTTTCCAGTTGGGCACGGAGCGGAATCAGACTCGACAGTTCGATTGCACCTGAACTATCAGCGTAATCTGCTGTTTTATCGGAGCTCTCTAGTGTCTCGTTTGCGTCCAGTCGGCTTCTTTTTCTCCAGTGATCGATCAAAGTTCTGTGGGCGATTGTAAAAACCCAAGTTTTTAAAGACTGGCGTACATCATAGGAGTGGCGCGAAAGGTGAATCTTGAGTAGTGTCGCTTGGGTGAGATCGTCGCTGTCACTCTCGGAACGTGTTCTGGCCATAAAGAAACCACGGACAACCCGACCGATCATTGAAAAGAGCTCATTGACCGCTGCAACGTCACCTGACAGGTAGGCTCCAAACAGCGCATGAGTCTGAATCCATTGGGAATCCTGTGAAGTTTCCGTTTTCGTCACACCCGATCCTGTCACGTAAAAAAATGACACGAGTGCACTGAGAATTCCCAGCGTGCACTCGAATAGGAAAAAATGTTAAACTAAACAGTTGGGTTAAACAATGGGATCAGATTTCAGTGACAACCTTTCCTCCATCGGGAGAATTCGTGATGAGGAATCCCTTCTTCTCTCCACATTCTTGTTTACTCACCTGAACCCAGTTGAGCTGGCCACCTTCTGCTGCGCATTTTGCGAGACCCGAGCACTCGTGAAGTTCCGTAGCAGCGAACTTGTCGCCAAAAACCTTTTTAGTTGCCTCAACATCTTCAGCGGTGACCGCGCATTTTGCATAGGCCGCGCAACTGTTGATTCCAAAGCAGCGAACAACTTCAGCCTGTTCCGAAGAGGTTGTATTTTCAGGGTCAGTTCCAGACTTAGCGTTCTCAGGGCCTGGGCTTGCACAGGCTGCGAAAAGTGCTGAAACGGCAATACATCCAAGAGTTTTCTTCATTTGAACCTTCTCCAAAGTGCGGTTGAATGTTGAATTCATTCAGGACCGTCATTTGTGAATTCGTCAGAGGAAGTTTTTGGTTACAAGTGGTTTTATTTTTTTTTCTAAAATCTTTCTCTCAAACGTAACCTTCCATCGCTTTTCACCGTATTGCACTGTGAAGTTGAAACGCGAGGTGCACGACGATGAGTCTGAGAGATTTCATAGGACTAGGGCTGCGGCCGAATCATTATAGCTCTTGGAGTAGCATTGGGGAAAGAATTTGGGTTGAAGTCATGACTGAC
This sequence comes from Pseudomonadota bacterium, assembly GCA_041164285.1. GTDB lineage: Bacteria > Bdellovibrionota_B > Oligoflexia > Silvanigrellales > Silvanigrellaceae > RFOM01. The sequence continues at coordinate 1,061 of JBEAPS010000366.1, read as the reverse complement.
AACTACATTCACCAAGCGGGTGGTCGCGGACGATATCACCTGAAGCAGATCGTCCAACGACAACCCTGCGTCATGCATGGCGTGGGCCTTAATATAGCTGGCACGATGCCCCTCAGTAGTCACTACCTCGACGGCATGATCGAGCTTGCAGAGTATGTAAGGCCTAGTGTCATTTCCGACCACATGTGTTTTACTCGATCAACCACTCACGCAACCTATGACTTGCTCCCCATTCCCTACACTCGGGAAAACCTGCGATGGCTCATAAACAGAGTCAATGAGGTTCAACGGATCATTGGCCGACGACTCAGCCTTGAAAACCTCTCACGGTATGTGCGGTTTAAAAATGATGAAATGACCGAGCTTGAATTCATGGCAAAGCTATCTCACGCTACCGGCTGCGGAATATTGCTTGATGTCAACAACGTTCTTGTGACCTCTCACAATCTCAAAATCAACCCAATGGATGAGCTGAAGCACGTTGAGGCTTGGATGGTCACACAATTTCACGTTGCGGGTCATACAAACCATGGTGAGTGGCTGCATGACACACATGACCAGCCTGTGGAGAGTGACTGTTGGAGTTTACTTGAATTTTGCTTAAACGAATTTGGGCCGCAGCCGGTGATTCTAGAAAATGATGACCCCACCGCGAATCTTGAAGATCTGCTTCAGGAAATAAGTGCTGGTACAGAAACAATTGTGACAGTGAGCAAGCAAATAGAGCCGCCAAGTGAGCTTGTAACTCTCCAGCATCGATTTGTGGATGCTGTCTACGTTCCTCCGTGGCAAACAGTGTCTGCAGAATGCCTCTGCATTGAAGAGAACCTTCAACATCAAATGGAGGTCTACAGAGATTGCTTTTACGCGCGTATCACTCAGACACTCAGCGATACGCTCCTATCGCCTCTCGTGGTAGAGTACGGGACTGCACGCGTGCAAGCATGGCTTGCAAACTTTGCACTTGAGAATGGCTATAATGGCCTGCTGCTTCAGGATAATTTAGGGTTTTTTGTTGAATACCTGAAAGAAAAAAACTTAACGAAGGAGTACCCAAGATT
>JBEAPS010000365.1:0-3701 GCA_041164285.1 Pseudomonadota bacterium | reverse complement strand
AGGTTTTTGAATTCATTGATGCTCAGGGGCAGTACAATGAGCGTTTTGTAAAACACCCTAACAACCGTCCGATGGCCGAATTGGTTGAACAGCGCCTTGCCCACGCTGCAGGTACTCTTCTGGCATGTGAAACAGCTCTGACGAAGGGCTTTTGTTACTTTCTTGGAGGCGGTGCGCATCATGCAATGACTCAGGGTGGGCGCGGGTTTTGTGTGGTGAACGACATTGTCATTGCAGTGCGAGATTTGCAGGCTCGAAATCTAATAACTCATGTTTGGGTGATCGACCTCGATGCTCACAAAGGCGACGGAACAGCCGAGCTCACCATTGATGACAAAAGCATCAGCACACTCAGTATTCATATGCAAAACGGCTGGCCACTGGATGAGGAGTCTGTCCTTGACAGCTCTGGTCAACTCAAGAAGTCTTTTTGGCCAAGCACCGTAGATATTCCAGTTCCTGAAGGAGCTGAGGCTTCTTATCTTTCATTGTTAAAAAATGGATTGAATCAACTCGAGCATATGGCAAAAGGTCTGAAGCCAGACTTGGTAATTGTCGTGGACGGGAGTGACCCCTATGAGAAAGATGTGCTCAAAAGTGCAGAAGCTCTGCGCTTGACACTTGAGCAGTGTGTCGAGAGAACTCATTTTGTTTATCAGTGGCTATTGGATAAAGGAGTCCCGCAGGCATATGTTATGGCCGGTGGCTATGGTCCTGACAACTGGCGTGTGCATGCCGGATTTTTGAAGAAGGTGTTGCCACAAGTTCTCGCTGAACGCGGACTTAGTCAGTGACCCATTCCTGTGAGCTTGATGCTTGTGTCCCAGAGGCTTTTGGACATTTGTTCGTTGAAGGCAAACTGCGATGGCTTAACCTCTTTGCAGTTTTTGAAATATGCGCCATGGCATTGAGCAGGTGAGTCTTCAGTCGCGAGATAGAGTGACGTTTTTGCTCCTTGTTCAGGACTCAGGAGAAAAGGCCGAGCTGCATTGAACAAAAAGCCAAGAACGCCCCAGTCGTTCTTGGCGCCAAAGCCTGTTCTAACAACACCAGGATGTAAGCAATTGACCGAACATTCCGCTGGGTTGAGACGTTGAGCCAGTTCTTTTGTGAAAAGAATGTTCGCAAGCTTGCTGAGTCCGTATACGTTCATTGGATTAAATTCAGTATTTTCACATTGCCAGTCATGAGTCTCACATTTGACTTGTCGATGTGCTTCCGATGCAACGTTCACAATTCTTGATTTTGTCCCCGACTCTTTCGCTCCTGCTTGGAGGAGCTTTAAAAAAGCATGACTCATCATAAAATAATTGAGGTGGTTGGTTGCGAAGGTGAGCTCAATCCCCTCTTCAGTTGTGTTTCGTGAACCAAAAATCGCGCCTGCATTGTTAACGAGCACATTGATGTGACCGAATTTATCTTTAACGTCATTATGTAAGGTTTGAATGTCCGAAGCTTGAGTTAAATCTGCCGTAAGAAGGACGATGCTCTTATTTCCGCTCGCTTTCTTTATTTCAGAAAGAGCTACTTCTCCTTTGGAGCGGTCTCGGCATACAATGATGACCGTTGCTCCGGATCGGGCAAGTCCAAGTGCTGTTTCGCGTCCAATTCCAGAGTTTGCTCCGGTTACAAGGCAAATTTTGTTCTCGTTGAACTTGGCTGTGGCATTGGTAGTTGACATGGTAATTGACCTTTAATTCAGAAGAATGCTGTTTGTGAGTAATTTAAGGAACACCATTTCCACCAATTTTACCAAATTGAAAAATATGTGTAGCTTGCCTTGAGCTCAGGAGTGACAGAGTTTTTGACGCTGTTTGGGGTAATATTATGCGATTGCTACACACATCGGATTGGCATTTGGGACAAGACTTCTATCGTCATGACAGGCAGTTTGAGCACAGATCTTTTCTCGATTGGTTGATTCAAATTCTTGAGAGTGAAGCAATAGATGTCCTCATGATTTCGGGTGATATCTTTGATTCTTCGAATCCCCCAGCTGCTGCACAACGGATGTTTTATGACTTTATCAGAAGAGCCCATGAGCATTGCAAGGGGCTTCAGACAGTCGTTGTAGCTGGTAATCATGACTCACCCGGACGTATTGAGGCTCCTGCTCAATTGCTAAAAGAATTCAATGTGACCGTGGTTGGTCGCGTTTCATACGAAAAACAGAAATGCGTTTCGCAATTGCCATTCATTGTGCCTCTTAGGCGTCGCAATCAAGAACAAATGAGTGCAATCTGCATTGCGTTGCCTTTTTTACGTAGTGCAGATCTGCAAACTGATCAGATGGGATGCTCGTACTCTGAGTCTGTGGTGAGGGTGTACAAGCAGGCCTGTGCACAAGCGAGAGAACTATATGGTAGCGATCTTCCCTTAATTGCGATGGGGCACATGCATGCCAGTGGAGGCAAAACTTCCGATCAGTCAGAGCGAAGGCTAGTTATCGGTGGCGAGGAGGCTGTTGCACTTGCCACTTTGTCAGATCAATTCGCCTACGTGGCACTTGGGCATCTTCACTTAGCGCAATCAGTTGCTGGTGAAGAGCACATTCGTTACAGCGGAAGTCCGATGCCACTTTCATTTTCTGAAATCAACTATCCCCACCAGGTTGTACGTGTTGAGCTAAATGACAGCGCTGCAGCAATTGATAAAATTATGGTTCCCCGCAGCGTCGAAATGCTACGGATCCCGTCAACACCGCAATTGCTTCCGGTTGTTCTCGAGCAGCTCATGCAGCTCAGTTTAAAGCCACTTCCACATGATCAGCAGCCTTATTTGGAAGTCCCTGTCATTCGAGATCAGCCCTTGCCTGAACTGAGAACTCAGCTTGAAGAAACACTAAAAGATGTCCCTGTTCGGCTGACCCGGATAGTCTTCTCTAAGCCAGAGCAAACGGAAAGGGCTGAAAGTAGGCCCCCTATCGCCGGACTTGAGGGTCTGAGAACGGTTAACCCAGTGACCGTTCTTGAGCGTCTACACGAGAAGAGATTTTCTCATCCCATTTCTGCGCAATTGCGTCAGACGTTTTCTGAGGCGGTTCGTGAAGTGAACAGTGGAGTTGAGTTGTGAGAATAATTGCGGTTCGGGGTGAAAATATCTCATCGCTCCAGTCTTATTTTGAGGTTGATTTCAGTAAGGAACCACTTGCAAGCGCAGGCGTGTTTGCCATTAGTGGGCCGACGGGCGCGGGAAAAAGTACTCTTCTGGATGCTATTTGCCTCGCACTCTATCAGACCACGCCGAGGCTCTCTATTGCACCGTCCAAAGATGTTGTAGTTCCCGATTCAGACAGTAAAGATATCAATGTGAGTGATCCCCGTAATTTGTTGCGCCGAGGCGCTGCCTTTGGGTGGTGCGAAGTTGACTACGTAGGAGTGGATCGTAATCAATACCGTGCACGATGGAGTGTTAAAAGGGCCTATAACTCAGCAAAAGGGAAGCTTCAAAGCCCGCAAGTACAGCTAAGATCTTTACCTGATAAAGCAATCAGAGCAGATTCTGTGAAAGAGGTCGGCCAGGAAATTCTCAGGACAGTCGGTTTAACCTACGCTGAATTTACGCGGTCCGTCCTTCTTGCTCAAAATGAATTCACGTCGTTTTTGCGAGCAACTGACAATGAACGTGCCGTTATTCTGGAAAAGCTCACTGGTGTTGATGTGTTTACAAAAATAGGTGTTTACGTTTTTCGTAAAACGGCC
>JBEAPS010000364.1:0-3436 GCA_041164285.1 Pseudomonadota bacterium | reverse complement strand
AAATGATGAAATACTCTGACAACTATATGGCAGACCAAGTTCTTGCTTCCTGTGGGGGTGTTTCCGCAAGCTATGCAATGCTATCTGCCTTTGGAATTAAAAAATCTGCATCTCTGGCGATCGTTGATGGTTCTGGTTTGAGCTATGACAATAAACTGGGGGCGTCTGATCTCGTACAGCTCCTCACAGAGATTCGTTCATCTGACAAGATGAAAGCGTTCCGATCGCTGTTGCCAGTGGGAGGTGTCGATGGAACTTTGTCGAACAGACTTGGGAACATTCCTGGAACGATTGCCGCCAAAACTGGTACGCTCACCACCGACCCAACAACAGCATTGGCTGGCTTTGGTGATAGCAAGACAGGTTGGCAAATTGTTTTTGCGATTCTGGGAGATAGTGTGCCAAGTGTCGACAATGGAAGAAATACGATCGACAGCGCTCTCGCGGAAATCATCGGTACGCTGAATTATTTTCCCAGTAAGCCTTCGAGTCAAGCGTCAGCGGCTCAATGATGCGTCTAATTCATTTGGATTGAGTAGCTTTATATAGATGGCGGGAGATAAAGTGGAAGTATGATCTCTCGTCGAAATCGGGCTCAAGTTTTGAATCCTCTGAGGTAGCACTGTAGTTTCTGTAGTTTTCTAAGATAGGTACGTCTGTGCCAAGATTTAACAAGCGAGTTTCACTTGTGTCATTTTCCGGAGAGTAAAAGTGCGCATAGATTGACTCAACCGACACGTCTCCATCGAAGAACTCATCGATCATGTTGAATTGCTCAACGAGCCACACAGGGGTTCGTACATAGCACAAAGGAATGTGCGTCTTTTTCATAAGTCTAAGCCACTGTAGCAAGCCAGAGGAGTTAGCTCTGCTCACCTGAGAGAGATCAAGGCACACACGTGGTTGCTGATCGGTGAGTGCCTGCTGGGCAGCATGGAGAACAGCCTCAGTGTTATTCAGATCCACATGCTCATTGAGGATACCAGAAAAAAACACTGTGCATCCATCATTGCGTACTTGCATCTCTTGTTCCTCGTTCAAGACTCTCAGAGGAGTCGTGCTCTGAGCTTACAGCACATTTGCATATCGGTGGAGTCTATCTTCTGGCAGTTCTAACCTTTGACGGAAAAACCAAGCTGAGTCAATGCAGCTCTAACTTTGGCTAGGTCATCGACCTGTAGGACGATTTGACTGTCGGCCGGACTAAACGTACCTCCACAAGCCAACTTGACTTTAAGCAGACTCTGGAGCTGCTTGAGAGAGGCAGAATGTCCTGCATTCGGGTCCGAAAAGTCATACAAAACTGTGACGGGTTTGCCTGCTCTGCCCTTCACTTCACGTCTGAGCTTTAGGCTTCCTGAAAGTGATTTTGGAGTTTCGGATTCTTGCGAATTTGTTCGTTCAAGTGGCAGCTGACCGTTCACTCCCACGCGAATATGCTCAGGCGCACTCAGTTCGAGCAGATTTACTTCTACTTCCAGTTGAATCGGTTTTTTTTTCTCTTTATTCATAAATAAAAATTCTCAGAGAGTCCTTTTAATTCAGTTGCATGGGACTGGCGTCAAATATCGGCGGTGCTGATATTATGTTTTCGGACCAGTTCAGCCACTTGTCGTTAATGCAGGTAAACTCACGGTGAATGTGGCTCCTTTGCCCGGACCACCTGATTCAGCATAAACCTGTCCACCGTGAAGCTCAACCAAATGCTTCACGATCGAAAGCCCCAGTCCAAGACCTCCATAGCTACGGCTCATCCCCTCTGTCTGCTGTCTGAAGCGCTCGAAAACATAGGGCAGAAACCGTGCGTCAATTCCGATACCAGTGTCAGTAACGCGCACGACAAGCCTTGAACCTTCAGTCCTGATAGCAACCTTGACGCGCCCATTACGTGGCGTAAATTTTATCGCGTTCGATAATAAGTTCCAGAAGATCTGCTGCAGCCGCGTGATGTCTCCATAAACCGGCCCTGCACCAGGGTCAAAGTCAGTCACAATTCGTATGTTTTTTGTCTGCGCTGCCAAGAGCTCTGCTGAAATAACGGAGTCCATGACAGCTGTGATATCGACTGGTTTTGGGCTGAGTTTAAACTTTCCGGTAATCACTCGGTTCATGTCAAGTAAGTCGTCTATCAGTGTCACAAGTGCACGTGAATTTCTCTCTAGAGCATCCAATGCCTCCTCTTTTTCTGTTGTGTTGAGGTCTTCATATTTCAAAAGCTCAGTAAACCCTACAATCACACCTGCTGGAGTTCGAAGTTCATGTGACAAGGTCGCTAAGAAATCATCTTTGATTGAGTTTGCATTCTGCGCCTCCTGATACAGGCGTTCCAGTTCTTGCTTCGCTTTTGTTGCTCGTTCCAACGCCTGCTTTCGTTCTGCTTCAAGCAGCTTTGACGCAGTGATGTCCATCTGAACACCCACGTACCGGATCAACTCACCACGACTGTTCCGAATTGGTTCGAGCTTTAACCTGTTGAACCAGATTGTCCCGTCCTTTTTATAATTGATTAGTTCTCCGCAAAATGCCTCACCATTTGCAATAGCAACTCTCATTTTTTCAACGACGATTCGATTCGTTTTCGGTCCTTGCATAAATCGGCAATTGAGACCAAGAACATCTTGATGAGAGTAGCCAGTGAGATGCAAGAAACCTTGACTCACATAAACTATTGGATTGTCTTTTGCTGTTGGGTCGGTGATGACAATGCCGTCGTTTGCCCGCTCAAGGGCAATTGTTTTAAGTCGCAATTCTTCCTCTGTCAGCTTCAGATCGGTTACATCCTCTTGGGTTATGAGATATCTGTCTCCGAGCGCTGAAGTAAAAGTTGAGATGTTGAGTTGAAAAAATTTTGTGTGTTCACCTGATGGATAGTCCAGTAATTCCATATGATGTTCGTATTTTTTATCCTTTAAAGCTTTCAGTCCGTCATTGATTCTATCGATGCTGAACCTAACTTTTTGATCGGAAAATCCGTTGCTTGAAAATTCCATCCCCTCGCTAAGAAGATTTTCTGTGCGGGGCTGAAGCGATGCTATAAATGCTCTCCAACTCTTGTTTGTGGCGCTGATTTTTCCATCTGCATCAATGATGCATACTTGAGCCGACATGTTGTCTAAGGTTGCTGCTGCTAGTAGATTACTGTCTTCGAGTTGCTTTTCAAACGCGAGATTTCTGCGTTCTTGTGCCCTCAGTTGGCCCTGTATCTTTAGCATTTCTCGCTTAATATTTCGGCCATATAGAATATTGATGAGTCTCTCAGGCTTAATGACCTGTGCGTTGGAAATGAGAAGAGCTATCGTAACAACATAGACGAAGTAGAGAAACGAAATTGAAGTAGCAACTGGAATGAGCGGAGAGTTGCTGGTGAGCATCAGAAGTGATGTGATTCCTATCCAATAATGAGCAATGAGTATGAAAGCATTTTCCCTGTAGGTTC
>JBEAPS010000363.1:0-16852 GCA_041164285.1 Pseudomonadota bacterium | reverse complement strand
CTTTTACCCGACTTTGCAAATGAAACATTTGAAGATTGGGCTGAATCCGAAGGTCTTGTCAAAGAGAACGAGTATTCTTGTGAAGCGGTTCTGTTTCAAACCTGTTACGTGCAAAATAATGAGCCTGAGATTGGGAAAGACACGATAGAGGTGTTCAAGAAAAATCAGGTCGAAGTTCGTTGTGAAAAAGGGTTGCAATGTTGCGGCATGCCAAAATGGGAATCTGGCGATTTAGAGGGTTTGCGGAAACAGGCTGCAGCGAACATTGATAAACTCGAGCCCTATGTGGATGCAGGTGCCAAAGTGGTTGCGATTAACCCTACTTGCTCAATGATGCTGCGTCGTGAGTATCCTGAGCTTGTGGAGCCAGAGCTGCGTGAAAGGGCTGAAAAAATAGCAGCGGCCACGGTTGATCCCAGTGAATATCTCTGGTCGATTCGAGATCAGGAGAGGTTCAATACCGACTTTAAGAGCACTCCAGGTTCGTCAGTAGGTTACCATGCACCCTGTCATTTGCGCGCTCAGTCGGTTGGATTCAAAGGGCGTGACCTCTTGAGAAAGATACCAGGTGTTGTGCCTAGAACTGTGACCGAGTGCTGTGGACATGATGGCACTTACGCGATGAAAGTTGAAAGTTTCGAAGCATCCGGTCGAATCGGTCAAAAAGCGTTTGATGGTATGAAAGCGTCAGAGTCCGAGGTGTGGTCGACCGATTGCCCATTAGCTGCAATACAGTTCAAACAATTTGGTGGAGTGAAGCCACTTCACCCTATGACGATTATGGCGCGCGCTTACCGCGTCGACGGGTTTCCCACCCGTTTGGATAAGGAGAAGAATGATGAGAAGAGTTGAAAGAAAGCAGGTGTTGTCACTAGATAAATATGAGTCCTTCCGCGAGGAGTTCAGGCAAAGTGCGATGGCGGCCAAAGCCTTGCGGCGAGTTCACGTGGGTGAGCACCTCACATTCTTGTTCGAGAATCATGAGACAACATTGTATCAGATTCAAGAGATGCTTCGCGCTGAGAAAACCACAGATGAAGCACATATTGTGCATGAAATTGAAACCTACAACGAGATCCTGGGTGAGCAGGGAGAGTTGGGCTGCACATTGCTGATTGAAATTGATGATCCCCAAAAACGCGATAACTTGCTACGACAGTGGTTGAAGCTGCCCGAATTCATTTATGTTAAGACCCAAAGTGGCAGCAAAGTCAGACCGCAGTTCGACGAGAGGCAGGTGGGAGAGCATAGAATTAGTTCGGTGCATTACATGAGATTTAGGTTGGGTGATCAAATTCCAGTAGGTGTCGGATGTGACCTCCCGGACCTTGCTCTTGAATCGGCTTTAACAACTCAGCAAATATCTGCATTTTGCAAAGACATTCTTGCGCGATAAAGTTGATCTACGCCTATGAGCTCTATCTGTCGGGCTCATAAGCAATCTGTATTATAATGAGCTTTGGAAGCTTCCGATGAAGGTGCATGTGAGGCTGAGAGTGTCATCGGCCGCTGTGATTGTGCCAGTGAGCTTTTCACTTGGTTCCCAGCCTGCGACGCCATTGCTTATTGGGGCGCGTAACCAACGGTTTTGGTTTTCCTCAAATGGATAGTTGCGCTCGTTGCGATCATTGCAGTCGTTTGAGTATTTCCCATCAATAGACTCAATCTCTGCTCTGAAGCACATCCATTGCGCAGCTCTTGCAGCTCTGCCTTGTTTGTCGAGCTCATGAGCTTTTCTGTAGGTGAGCTCTGCTGTGAATTTCTCCCAATTCATCTCTATTTCGAATGGAATGGTAGTTTCAGTTACGATCAATGAGTTTGCGTGGTCATTCGGATAACTCATGGCAGCGCGGGTTGTGATTATTCTCTGATTGACTCTGAATGTTTGAGTTTCCGGAGTTCTCGCAAGATTGAAAATGCAGTCAAAAATGTCATGGGTGGCTGCCTGAGCTTGGCTCGAGAGTAGGAACAAGAATACGCCCAAATATTTTATCATCTGATGAAGTACCTCGACTTTTTGCCTCTTATTTTTAAGTGCTCGAAGATTGTTGTCAAACTGTCATGACTGACCGCATTGTTTTTTCTGTTGTCGTCGAGTCTCAGATTATAATCGCTCTATCGTTTTGCAGGTTGCAAAGGTGATGGAGGTTCAATCATATGAATGCACAGTGGATGGATAAACTCGAAAGCGAGCAAGTGGTTTGTTTTTGTTCGGAGATGCGTGCCAAATTTGATGGTACCCTACCTGAGATTTCTATCTACTTTGAGGATTCAGAGCGTTTGCAGCAGGCGGTTGAGCTTTTTGTTCGCAATTCTAATATTCCCCTTGGCACAATGTGCAGAATAGGAAGTAAAAAAAGAGAACAGATCGCAGGAAAATACACAACAGCCGACCTGCTTCGCCTCATCCGAGAAGGACAACATGTGTTGCTTAAAAAGTGTTTCGGACTTCCAGACATTGGTATTGGCGTTCTCGAGGAAAGCCTTCGTCTTGACTTCAGGCCAGGGCCTGAATGGAGCGACGAACAAATTTTTCGGCTGTTTGAAACTTTGCGCGTAATAAAAGACAAAATTGCAGTATCCGATATCTACTTGGATGAAATGGAAGAGCACTTCTCGAGGACGGGGGCTTCCGGATTTCAGGAGCTCCTTGAGGAGTGAGTAAAGTGTCAGGCAATGCTTTGTGCAATCAGCGCAACGAACTGTTTTTTGATTCAGTATCCTTTGCAAGGCGAAGAAAGAGGGTTCTCTTTGTTGTTGTTCTTTCCTTTGTGACAATGTTGGTTGAAATCATTGCTGGCCGATGGACGGGCTCAATGGCTCTGGAGGCCGACGGTTATCACATGGCCTCACATGTAGGAGCGTTAGGTCTATCGTATCTGACCTATACGCTGTGTCAGTCGCCTTTTTTGCGCTCTCGAATGAATTTTGGAGCGGGAAAAGTACTTACTTTGGGAGGTTACACGAGTGCAATTCTCCTGGCTGTGGTGGCTGTTTGGATGTTAGTTGAAAGTGTTATGCGTCTTGTTGAACCTAGGAGTATCAACTTTACTGAAGCATTGTGGGTCGCAAGCATTGGGCTTGCGGTCAATGTGGCTAGCATATTTTTGCTAGGCTTGGAGAGTCATGGGCACGACCACAGTCATGGGCACGACCACAGTCATGGACACGACCACAATCACCGCGGAGCTGTGATTCATGTTTTGGCAGACATTGTTACATCCATTCTTGCGGTTTTCGCTCTACTTTTGGGACGGTACACGTCTTATGCTGTTTGGTTCGATGCTGCTCTGGGTATCGTGGGTGGCATCTTGATTCTTCGCTGGGCTTGGGGACTATTAAAGCAGACGTTAAATGAATTGTTAGACCTTTATCCGTCAGAGGTTCTTGTTACCAACCTAAAGCAGCAAATCGAGAGTGATGGACATCAGGTCACAGACCTCCACCTGTGGAGTCAAGGGCAAGGCACCCTTGTTGGAATATTATCCGTCATTCCTGCGAACGAGGATGCAGACTTTCGAAGTTACTTCCATAATCTGAGCAAAAAGTTACATTTGTCAGTTGAAAAAAGATCTCGGAATTGAAAATTCACTCAGGTGCAAGACAATCCGTTTAATTGAAGTCTGAGAGCTTTTTTGAGCGCTCCAAAATTGTCTTTGCAGTTTCAAATTGTACCTGAGTTGCTGCGTCGGAAAGCGCTTGTTCAGGATGCGGATGAACCTCAAGAAACAATGCATCAATGCCAACGGCGATGGCAGCGGCGCAGAGGCTTGGCACCATTTCTCTTAAACCCGACGACTGTCCTTGTCCCGCCCCAGGCAATTGGGCGGAATGAGTTCCATCAAACACGGTTGCGTATCCTGACTGCCTCATCAAGACGAGATTTCGATAGTCAACGACAAGGTTGTTGTATCCAAAAGATGTTCCGCGCTCACAAAGCATAACTTTAGGGTTACCCTCAGCAGCAATAGCATCTGCACAGGCAATGAGTTGTTCTGGCGATGAGTGCTGCCCTTTTTTTATTTGAATCGTCTTTTGAGTCACAGCGCATGCTTTGAGTAGCTGCTTCTGGTCACTTAAGAAAGCTGGAACCTGCACAATGTCGACAACCTTTCCCGCCTCTAGAGCTTGAGACGGGGTGTGAACATCAGTGAGCACTGGAACTTGAAAATGTTCTCTGATTTCATTGAGCCAATCGAGCCCTTGCTCAAGGCCAGGGCCACGCATTGTATTCCCGCTCGTTCTGTTTGCTTTGTCGTAGCTGCTTTTGAAGATGTATTGAAATCCAAGTTCATTACAAAGATTTTTCATGAACTGCGCAACAGCAAAACCAATCTCTTTTGATTCAAGCATACACGGACCAGCAATGACGGTCAGCTTTTTAGGGCTCAGTTGAACCTCAGGAGCAACGCGACCATTCCAACCGTTTTTGAATGTCATAAAGACTCCTTGCAGGAATCAATCCACAAGGCCAAAGCTTTCGGACTGAGTTCACGAAATGTGGGTAAAATCAGGTATTCAGTATTGAATGCCAGAGCAGTCTGAACGAATGCCAAGTCAAATTCCGCGTCTGATAGCCATGTAGGACGGTGCTGATAAGGAACCCCGACGGAAGCGGTTAAAGAATTTAGATTCAGAGCCAGTGGAATTCCCAAAGTAGCCATCACGTGGAGTGAACGTGGGTCCAGAACGCGGTCCGAGTAACCAAATGCAGATCCCGCTTCAACCAAGATGAGTCGTTCACGGGCTGAACCTAACTTATCTACAGCTCTTAAAATATCGCTTGGAGCGAGAAATGCACCACGCTCGAGTAAGATGGTTTTGCCACTTTGAGCTGCTGCGCTGAGCACGTCGCCTTGGCGACAGAATTCACCTGGAATGTAAAGTCGCTCAAAGGAGTGGCTTTCTCGCTCGATTTGTTCCGGGGTTGTGACGGTATTTCCGATGGGCTGTATCCAGCCGCGCCTCTCTGCAAAAGCTGACACAGGCTCAGTTGCACCTACCCGCCATGAATGAAGTCCATGAAGCGGAGCCTTCAAAAGGCTCGGAATAGCTTTGTGTAGATGAGCATGTTGAGCATCGATGAAACATGTGCCGCGACTCGGCTTAGAGTTCGTGTTCTGTTGCATTCAGCTGACCTCGGACACGGTTCGGGAAAATAGCGGTTCCGAGGGTAATAATGAAAAAAGACTGTGACGTCTAGCAAGGCGGTGCCGTGTGTGCAGAATAGGTGATTGCGAAATAAGGGTGCGAGGGCAGAGGAACGACGAAACCTTAGGAGGCTCGGGGTGTCTCTTTGAAACGTCCAGCGTCGTCTGGTGAGCCACGCAAGGTAAGAACATCTATTATCTTTTGAATCAGATAATCTTGCTCGTGGTTTTCGGGCTCAAATACGCCTCCTGCGCGCAGCATGCGGCCATCGTACCATTTCACTTGTATTTTGAGTTTAAGCTTTGCGGGGGCAAGGATTCCGAACGATGCCAAAGGCACTGACATGGTTAGACGGGCACCGGCCTTTATTTTAACCGGGTTCACAAATTCAATCTTGAACCCTTGCCAAGACAAGTCGAGTAAAACAGCACTTGCTGTAGAAAGGGGGTTCCAAGAGCTCATTTTTACGTCAACGAGAGCATGACTTTCAATGCGTTTGGCACGCTTCACGACCGATGAGCCATCTTCACCCTGACCGTCGTTTTGCGAGTTTTTCAAAAAAACTGTGAGCCCCGACAACATTGTCTCCCTCCCTTCGCCGTAATTCCGCGCACCACACCCGTGAGGTTCGGATGATTTACAGAGGAACTGAAGGGGGCTCCGTTACCTTTTTGTTGGGATCATATTGCCGATTCTAATGGTCCATATTGCTACGTGGTGCGAGGCGTGAGAGGAGCTGCTCGATTGTTACAAAAAGCAATGCAAGTGCCATAAGCCACGGATAGGCTTGAAGAAGAGGAGTGGTTTGGCGCTCACTATAACCCTTGAGCGCTTTGACAGCTGCAACGAAACTGGCGTCCGGTTTGCGTAGTTTCTCCGGGAAGAGCAAGGGATTCTTTAGGCTTTCTCCCGTTCTCATGGTTCCCTCGAAAACGGGCCACGATACAGGGGCGTTAGCTGCAGCTTCTCGCTGTGAGCCTGCAGATTCTGCAGTCAGCCAGTCGAGGCCGGCGCGTTGGAAACGGAACTCCAACTCATTCGTTTTAGGGAACATTTGTGTACCAAGTGATCGCGTGGCCAGCGTAGCTCCAGCAGTCAAGGGGCGTTTCCATCGCACTGCTTCGACAGCGAGTTGAGGCAGCCAAACCGGGCTCGCAACGGTATCATCAAATCCCAAGCCTCTTCCCGATAGGAGAGCGTCGCTGGGAATGCCGCCCCTCGATTTCACAGCGACGACTGGGTCGTTACTGTAAAGCCTCGGGCCAGCAAAGTGGGGAGGCCTGAGGCCGCTGTCTTGTCTACGCTGAAGGAACTCAACCATCCATTGAAACAGTTGCTCGCTCGCGTCAAGTGCGTAGACGCGGTGAGCGCGCTGCGTTGCAGTCGCCGCTTCTGATTGGGTTGCGGCGGTGTGCCAATCACCTGCCAAAAATGCTACCACGAGGCCTTTACCTACAGGATAGGCAATGACTGTGGGGTGCCGCGCATCATCCGCTGTTTCGGCGAGAACGAGGGCACCTGGTTTTGGTTTGCAGCCGAGAGCAGTTTGTCTAGAAATGATATTCGAGACAGCGTTTTCAAATTGGGTTTCTGCAAGGAGTCGGCTTTTGCCGGGCTGCCAACGGAATTCTGTTGAGTTGTTAAATTCGGGTTGATTTGAACAGGGCATTAGTTGTCCGATGTTGGAATCTTTTCCGATAAAGCTCAACGGGCCTGCTTGAAAAACGAGGCGGCCGCCATTGTTGTTCACATATTCATAAAGATTTTGACTGTCGGGTGCATTCAGATAGCTTTCGAACGAGAAGTTTTGTGCAAGAACACCGTGGAAGTTAGGAAGCTGCTCACCAAAAAGTTTTTCTGCAGGGAATTCGATTAATGAAAGCTGACTGCTCGGAATTCTGAGGTCGTCACTCACCTCACGCAAAATATAATAGCTCAATAGGTCGAGGTTTGGCCAGAACTTGAGCTTGGTTCGCATGTTTCTCAAGCTCCAGTCTGGTCCCACGCCTACATGCAACACAGTCGTCTTTGAATGCACAACAGAAACAGGTGTCGAAGCTATGTTCAGCGGCGGGAATGTATATTCGTTTTTAATTTCTGCCGTAAGGAGTTGCTGTTGAGCTCTGGTGAATTGCAATGGAACGCTGAGAACAGCATCAACGATTCCGGAGTCGTCTGCGGTCACGGTGAGATTTTGACTTGTTAGTAAAGTTTCACCGGAGCGGAGGACGACCTCAAAGCGAGTACTTTCGTTTGCTGAAAGTTGACCAATGATGTCGAGTGACAGCTGCGTAGGTTCGCTCAAAAAGTTCAAATGAGGAGCAGAAAGTTCGGACAGTACCAAAAATTTTGATACCTCAACTGTCCGCTCTCTGAGTTCGAGTTCTTCTGGAGCAATGACCGTGATTCGGAGAGTGCTGTTTTCAGAAAGGCGCAGCACCGCCTCGCGGAAGCGCCGTGCTGCGGGGCCCCAAAGATTTGAGTCACCCACGATCACTTGAGCACCTGCTGTTGTTCCTAGCTGTGCGAGGAGCTCCTCATGATCTTCGAGAGGAGTTTGTGTTGTAGAACCCCACTTTTTAAAAGTTATTTTTATAGCCTGTGCGAGGTCAAGTTTTCTCCTCAGTAGCAGCTCAGCCCGTTTTTTGTTTGATTCATTCAAAGGTATGTTTGTGTCGATCCAAACAGTCAACGTCGTTGGTGGAAGTAATTAAATGTTTTTCTCAGCAAAAGGAATAATGATTGGAAGCAAAACCAAAGCGATAATGATGAGTCGTAGTGCGATTTTTAATATCTTGTATATCATGGTTCGAGACCCAAGTTTCGGACTCGGTTGAGAATTTCTGGCAACTGCATTTGATCCTCTTTGTAGTCCGTTGTGAGCAGAGCATACATCATGTTGACGAATGACCTCGTTCGATAGTCGTCATCGGTGAAGAAGCAATCGGCGCCCTCCGACTCGTACGTCAGAAAGCGAGCAGGAGTGATGAGAGCCATGGGAGCTTGAGCATTGATTTTTTTTCTAAGTGTCAGCATCAAGGTTTTCTCTGGTGTACAGCCGTCGAACGAGGAGAGCAAATAGAAGCTTCTGTAAAGCATGCCCCGTCTTTTGGGGGTTTCCCAGACAAGCCCGATACTTGAATCAGCGCTCGCTACCATCCATTCAGGAATTTCTTTTAAAGCGATTCCCTCTGCAATAATAACTCCACCGGAACGCACATGTTGTGCGACTGGCGCAGCCTGCAGAGCTTCAAGGGACGAAGTCCACCAGATGTCAGCTGCTCCCACCTGACATGCTCCTGCTTTGAGTTGCTTCGGCATTTCAATGGTTCCACGGTTAGCCAAGAGCTTCTGCAGGTATGCATAACGTTTTGTGACTTGCTCCGGAATGACTGCATCGCACCAAGCAATACGAAAAGAATGGCTCGTTGATAAATTGCGACGTTCCGACGGGAGAAGAAGTCGCGAATCAAAAGGAGGTGGCCTATTCGACTGAGCAGTTGCTATGCTTGGTCTGAAAACCAAAAAGAGGAGGAACAAGGCTGTAGCTGTCGGAGATATAAGTGCTTTCGTCGGATTTTTACGTTGCAAAAGCCATAAAGTCAGCAAACTAAAAATAGAGAGCACAGCACCTGCGATCTGCAATGGTGCTGCCAAAACAGCGCCATCTGTGGCTGAAGCTGTTGCTTTCGTGCGAAGCGGAAACATTTGCTCGATCTCGGACTGGCTGAGTAGGCCTCCTTGCCGTTCCGAGAGCGGCGGCTCAATTAAAATGAGATGATCGTCTCTCTCGCGGACGTAAAGTCCCGGGTCAGGTAATATGATTTTACTTTTCTCTGAAATTAATTTTCCACGTAATGTCACTGGGTCAATTTGGTAACGTAAAGGGGCCACTTTATTTTTGATCAACAGGGTGTTCCACTGAGCCCAGCTTTGTGGATTACTCAATTGTATCTGCGTGACGAGAGGTGAGTTTTGTTCGATTTGAGTTTTTAATTCGTTCCAGAGGTTGGCCCACTGACCCCATCGTCCTAGTTCACCATTAGGAGCTGCGCCTCCGGTTCTTAAATAAACGACTGTTGGATTATGTGCGAGCGTAAAGGCGAGAGGAGTCCCATCTGATGCTTTCAAACGAACATCGTTGATACTCTTTTCCGTGGTCGATTGCTGTTCTTTTTCCTTGTTAAATTTTGCGATAGTTGTCACTGACTCATCCCAGGGAAATTTGATTTCCTTGGGAGGCATTGGCAAAAGAGGAAGTGAAAGAGAAATTTGATTTTTTTCAAGTTGAATGAGTGCTTGTTCTAAAAAATCATTGAACCCTTGTAGTCTTGTATCTGCAATATATACGAGTGTATCCGATTGAGGGGCGAAACCTTCTGGTATCCAAAACTCCCGGCGTTGAAACAGGTCATTCGCTACAATTTCGTTGACTGGAACTATCCAAAGTGAGGCTTTTCTGTATTTCCAGGGGTCGAAAGTTTCCGAGCCCATCACGCTGCTCGACGATTCCGTTTGACGACAGGCAAGCGGCCGAATTGGCACTCTAAAGTATTGGGCATACGCTCTAATGTCTGACATGCCGTCGAGCTCCCCAGGACCCGCAATGGCTAAAGTACATGTTGTGAGCAACGGCTGAGGCCTCGTGGGCCTGCTTGATGTTTCAGCGTCAGCGCTGTCTCCCGTAAAGATTTTTAAGTCCACACCAACCGCCTCTGACGCCTCGGTGGACGAGGTGCCGAACGATTCGAGGCTGATGGAGGGTCGCGCTTGAGGAGGAATTTGCTTTTTGAGTTGAGTGTCCAATCTTACAAACTGCGGGGTACCCGGCAGAAAGCCATCCTGCTCTCCAGAGCTTCTACTCCATACTTTTGAAAGTTCCTCAGGGACAACTTCAACTCTCTTTCCGGAGGTGGACTGCTCGGTGGCGGGTGTTCGAATAACAGAGACAGACTGGAAAGCTTCTTTCAAAGGCGATGTATTTCGCAACGTTTCAGCCTGCCCATCTGTTACAAGAAACAGTGCCAATTGATTTGAATCGCGGTTTAACTCCAATTTGACATCCTGAGCGAGCGCCGCTGGATCGAGGGGTTGAGACAGAGCGGTAGGCTTTAATAGGAGAGAGCTCACATGCTCGCTCAGGGTGTCTGAGTTCACAGTTTCAAAGAAATATTTGGGTTGCACACTTCCATCTTCTTCGGAGGTGAAAGAGAGGTTGATAAATATATACTCTCTGAGCCGTAGTTCCCTCAGTGCATCGACTGTTGCTTCTTTCGCTTTTATTGAACCGTTCAATGTTGCCAAATGTGAAAGTGTTGGGTCGAACCAGATCAGCGCTTCCCCGCGAGACTCTTGTGTCTTGCGGGGGATATCTTGGACGTAAAAGGCTGCAGCTGTTCCGATTGTCATACTCAGAATAAGAACGACCTCCCACCATCGAGGTGGTGTGCGTTTGATTTTATTCACCCTGCTTTCATTTTTACGCCCAAGAAAATAACTTGGGATTTGAATCCTTCTTGGACGAATGCGCTGAATAAATAGCACCCCAAGAGTGACTAAGGATACGCATGCAGACAAAAGTATGAGGCTTATCATTGTGTCATCCTCAGTCCGGAAAGACGAAGTGTCAATTGCTGCAAAAGGCTATCAATCGAATGTTCAGGAGTGCACCACATCGAATCCCATCTATACTTTTGCAGGGAGGACCGTAATTCGTTTAGCTGACTTTTTATATTTTGCAGGTACTGCTCTCCAGCATGATATTCATTTGATGTTGAAGCCTCATTATCAAAACTTCGTGATTTGAGTGGTTCAAATGAAAGTCGGTTTTGATCTTCTGACATATTCCAATCAGTTGATTCTAAGGGGTCGCGAACAACCATGACCATACCGCGTCGAGAATTTAAAAAGCGCAGGGCATCAGCGAGAGACTCGACGGCTGCAGACTTGCTGCTCGTCATGTTCAAAAGGTCAGTCACAACATAACAAAAATGTGATCGTTGAATGTGAGCTTTGTGTTCAAGGAGGGCGGCGCTGACATCTTTTCCCAAAAGCTGAAATACGTTTACTTTTTGTGAATGTTGCGTATGCATTTGTTCGAGAAGTCCGGCTATTCCCCATGCGGTCTGCATTTTGTTTGGCAAAGCTTCCGAAGATCGAAACTCCATATTCTCATAACAATGGACAAAAACTGAAACGCAAAATCGCCCGGGTGATGAGTCAATTCGGGTATGGAGTTCATCCTGTAAAAGAAGATGACGGGCCGAGAGAGCACGTAGTGAGTCGCCTGCGAGGTAAGGGCGCAGTCCTAATCCGCTCCGGTCGGCAGTCTTCTGAGGGTGAAAATCGAGAGCCGACTGAAGTCGACCACGCTGAGCCCGGAGCTTTAAGCGCATGGCAAGCGCGATGGCATCACCAGGGTGCCTCACCACAGGGGCATCGCAATTTTCTGGGTAGGCTGTACAGAGTTCTGCTAATTTCATATTCTCGCCTGGTGATAGGTTTGTAGGAAATTGAAAATCAAGTCGAAGGGAACGTCAACCATGACGCCAGAGCTCGCCCGAGTCTTGGGTGAAGCCAAAATGCCAGATCTCAGTGACGAAAGTGCACTGAAAGACCGCATTGCGGGAGCCACCTCAGTTGTAAATAGTTTTATGAAGCCGAGCCCGCTTCGATTTTCGAGCTGGCTCACCGAAGAATGTGGTTTTCCCGTTTGGCTCAAACTGGAGTGTCTTAACCCGAACGGATCATTCAAGGTCCGTGGAGCGTTGGCGGCTATACACAAAAAAATGCACGGCTTAAAAAAGGGATCAACTCTTAAGGTGTGTGCTGCTTCTGCAGGCAACCACGCACAGGGGGTGGCTCTTGCAGCTCGTTTGATGGGTTGTGAGGCACATATCTTTCTTCCCAAACGAACACCACTCGTAAAGCAAATGGCAACCGAACGACTGGGGGCCAAAGTATACCTCGAGGGAGAAGTTCTCGAAGAAGCTTTCGATGCTGCGCTGAGTTTCGCAAAACGGGAAGGTGCACAGTTCATTCACGCATTCAACGACTTTGAAGTGATCCTCGGCCAGTCGAGTTGTGCCGTCGAGGCGCTCGAACAGTTTTCACACGAGTGCCCGACCGTCCCACTCAATCAGGTCGACATGGTCTGCTGTGTTGGCGGCGGCGGACTTGTCGCGGGCGCAGGTCTTGCATTCAAAGCTGCAGGAGCTGGTCGCGTCTACGGTGCGCAGCAGGAACTGTTCGATTCAGCTACCCGCAGTTTCGCCGCGAAAAAGCGACTTCCAGTGAGCCAAACAGGCTGCACCACCATTGCTGATGGAATTGCGGTTGGACTCATTGGAAACGCAACGTTCGAGGTCATGCAGCGCACGCTCGAGCGTATGTTTCTTGTATCAGATGATGAGATCGTCGGAGCACTTTTGGGCCTTTTGGAGCGTGAACACATCGTTGCCGAGGCGGCAGGTGCTGTTGCTTTGGCGGCTCTCAAGAAAAACCACAGATTTTTTGATGGTCGCCATGTTATAGTGACTGTGAGCGGCGGCAATATTGACCCTCAATTGCTCTCACGCGTGATTTCCAGAGGGTTGGTTGTCACTGGGAGAATGCTGCGAATGGCCGTTCGTGTGGGAGATAGGCCCGGCCAGCTGAAACTTTTGCTAGATAAAATAGCAAGTGCTGATGCCAACGTCCTTGAGGTTCATCATGACCGTACCTATACCCAGGTCAATGTTGGAAATGTTGAGGTCGAGGTTGCTCTCGAGACGCGTGGATTTGAGCATCAATACGAGTTACTTGAAGTACTCGAAGAAGCAGGCTTTAAGCCTAAGATTCGGCACTAAGACCGGTTGAGGTGGTTGGCCCTGAGAATGAGGAGAACTCTGTGTCGCAAACAGTGAACCCAGAATGCTACGATGTGCTCATTGTCGGCGGTGGACCGGTGGGCCTTTTTGGTGCCTATTATGCTGGTCTGAGAGATATGAAGGCCCGTCTGATCGATAGGCGTCATGAATTGGGCGGACAGCTCACGGCCATCTACCCCGAAAAATGGGTCTATGACATTCCGGGAATTCCAGCGATCCGCGGCAAACTTTTGTTTGAAAACCTACTGACTCAAATTGCACCTTACTCCATACCGGTGAGCTACAGTCAGGAAGTGGTTCGAATTCAAAAAAACAGAAACAACATGCTCAAACTCGAAACTCGAGATGGCCATGTTTATCACAGTAAAACGGCAGTTCTAACGCTTGGTATGGGTGCTCATATTCCGCGCCGCATGGATATTCCGGGGTTGCGTGAATTCGAAGGACGCGGAGTCGTTTACGGGGTGCATGAGCTCAGTAAATTTAAAGGCAAACGTGTGTTGGTTGTAGGGGGCGGCGACAGCGCGCTCGACCTTGCTCTCACTGTCATGGAGGTGAGCAAGGACTTGTCTCTCCTGCATCGCTCCGACCGATTCAATGCTCATGAAGAAACTGTAAAAAAACTCTACTCATCTAATGCTGAAATTCGAACATTCTCTGAATTGGTTGCTATTGAAGGACAAGATACAGTTCAGCGTGTGCAAATTCGTGACTCGCGCACTCAGGCAGTGAGCTCTCTTGATGTTGATATTGTCATTGTGGCAATAGGGCTCATCTTCAATCTCGAAGGAGTCAAAGACTGGGGCATTGATCTGCAGAGCAATGCAATTGTAGTTGATCACAACCGCCAAACGAATATGCCGGGCGTTTATGCTGCAGGCGACATTGCAACTTACCCCGGGAAAATGAAACTCATTGGTACAGGTGCTGCAGAAGCCATGCAGGCTATTAACCATGCCAAGCATTATATCCAGGAAACCTTTCCATACCTGTAATTGCGTCACTGCAAAGGAGGTAAACAATGGAATCGGTCATTGATTATTTCGAAGCACTTCCAATTTTTCGAAATCTTCCTCGAGAAACGCTGTCCCAAATTTCAGCCACAGTTGTGCGGCGCAGCTTCTCTGCAGGAGAGGTCGTCTGCCGTGAGGGCGAGCATGACCCTTGGGTCTACTTCATTGTCTCGGGCGTGTGCAGTGCGCGGGTCGACTTTCAGGGCGATACGGTCGAATTGCGGCAAATAGGTGCCCGCGAGATCATGGGGCTTACAAGTGCGTTTCGCTCGAAGGTACGTAGTGCGACTCTTGTCGCATTGACTGACCTCGAACTTTGGGCCTTGAGTCATGAAAAATTTCGTGAGGTCCTGTTTCAATCACCTCAGCATACAGAGGCTGTGTCCTCGCTGCTCGAATACTTTGCTTCGCATGTGCGTCGAAAGAACAAGGAAATGGCATCGTTGAGAAAATCAACGCCGGCGAGTTCTTTGCCTAAAGTTGCTGTTTTCGACAGTAAAGAATTCACCCGTGCTTCGTTTGTAGCTGAGGGAAAAGGTAAATATCAGTTCGTTTTTCATGACACGCGGCTGCAGCCCCACACAGCCGGACTCGCCGAAGGTGCACGATGTGTGGTTGCTTTCGTGAATGATGACCTGAGTGCACCGACGCTTGAAGCACTTGCAGCTGTCGGGGTTGAATTGGTGGCTCTTAGGTGCGCAGGCTTCAATAACGTCGACCTTGAAAAAGCTCGCGAACTCGGTCTCAGTGTGACACGGGTTCCCGCATATTCCCCGCATGCAGTTGCTGAGCACTCTCTCGCACTCATTCTTGCTCTCAACCGAAAAATACACAGAGCGGTGCAGAGGGTGCGCGACGGCAATTTTACACTCGACGGCCTCGTGGGCTTTGACCTTTTTGGCAAAACAGTGGGCGTCATTGGCACAGGTAAAATTGGTGGATGCATGGTGCGCATTTTGAGAGGGCTCGGATGCAAAGTACTTTGTTACGACAAATTCGTGTCGGCCGAAATTTCAGCTCTAGAGGGTGTTGAATATTGTGAACTTGATCGGCTTTTCAGTGAATCGAAGATCATTTCACTCTACGCGCCGCTCACCAAAGATACCTTTCACATGATCGACAAAGCCGCTCTCGATAAAATGCAGCGGGGTGTCATGCTGATCAATACGAGCCGTGGTGGATTGATAGAAACAGGAGCTTTGATAGAAGGACTCAAGTCGGGACATATTGGCTCTGCTGGGCTCGATGTGTATGAAGAAGAAAGCTCATATTTCTTCGAAGATTTTTCTGAAAAGTCGATTGCAGATGATGCATTGGCACGTCTATTGACGTTCAATAACGTGATCGTCACGAGCCATCAGGCGTTTTTGACGTCTGATGCGCTGGAAAACATTGCAGCAACGACACTTGCGAGTGTTGCAGAGTTTCTTGAAGGCAAGCGCGGGCAACAGCTCAGCTATTTGGTGTGAAAAAGACAAATAGGAAGGAAGGCTCGCAGTGGTTTTTTTGCGAGTGGCCCTCCTTCGTTTTCTCAGTTCATGTTTGACCTTCGTTCCTTAAAAATACTTTGTATCCAGCTCTCAGGAAAGCATTCAGTTCACATGTGTTGCGGTAGGTTAGTGTGTTCATTGTTTCAGGATGACGAACATAACCAAAACTGAAAGCACACACGGGCATTTCGGGCAAATATCCCTTTCTTAGAAGTTCATCGTATTCGCAGAGGTCTCTGGTGACGATCTGTTCGCCAGTGTCAGGATCAAAAACGACCGACATCATATCAGCACAGAATTGAGCCTCAGAATTACCTGTAGCAAAGTCATCGGCCGAAGCTAAGACTGGGAACGAAGTCGTGGTTGAGAGGGAGACAAAAGTTACGAAAATACGCAGTGCAATCGAATACATTTCAAATCCTCCAAGAGTGCCGGTCAACATGACACAGGCTCTGTGCAGCGTTTTCTAGGTGGATTGAGAGATAAAATAAATAAATAATAAATAATTTCAGATATGCAAAACTTGCATATCTGAAATCTCAGAATCGAGCAAATGTACATTAATATTGGCGCTTCTTGTGAATCACTTCTTTGCGGAGACTTTCGTGGCTGATAATCTTTTTCTCAAATCTCCATGCAAGGAATCGGGAGCATAAGGTATGAACGGACAAGGGTTATTGGCAACGATTGCGTCGTTATTGGCGGCAGGTGTTGTCAGTGTCCCAATAGCAAAGCGGTTGGGCCTCGGGAGTGTCCTTGGTTATTTGGTCGCAGGTGCCATCATCGGACCTTTTGGGCTTAAGTTGCTAAGCAATTCAAATGACGTGCTTCACGTCGCCGAGTTCGGTGTGGTCATGCTTTTATTTTTGGTAGGGCTAGAACTCGAACCTCGTCGGTTGTGGTCAATGCGAGGCAGTATTTTTGGTCTGGGCTCTGTTCAAGTTCTCTCATGTGCGGCCGCCATTGCGGGTTGCATGATGCTCATCGGATGGGGAGCTTCAGCGGCTCTCGTAGCCGGCTTTGGCTTTGCTCTGAGCTCTACCGCCATTGTGCTTCAAATTCTTTCTGAACGAGGCCTCTCGCAAACGACAGTCGGTAAGAGCTCTTTCGCAGTTCTCCTATTTCAAGATCTTGCCATCATTCCCATACTCGCTCTGCTGCCCTTATTAGGGTCAGGTCTTGTCCAAACTGCTGAGGCCGAAACTCTGTCCCCTTTGATGAGGACAGTAGCAGCACTGGCGATCGTTTTGGGGCTTGTTGTTGCAAGTCGCACTGTGGTCAAGCCCTTGTTCCGATGGATAGCGCACACAAGACAAAAAGAAATATTCAC
>JBEAPS010000362.1:0-2838 GCA_041164285.1 Pseudomonadota bacterium | reverse complement strand
CAGTGATCACGAGCAAACCAAAAGCTAATGAGTTATTGAGGTTGATATGCTGATTGAGCCAAGCAAAACTTCAAGCGACCTGAATGTTCTCTTAGATGCTTTTCCCACGATTCGATTTGCGACAGCTGGCGACGCAGGACCATTGGCAGATTTCATCAATAGCTCGGTGATGACCACCACCCACTTGCAAATTGGCTTCACACGGGGAGATGACTATTTCTCCCTCTTGCGGCTTCAAGGAGAAAAGTATGCGACCCTGATTTGCGAGGAAAACGGCAAAATCGAAGCGATCGGGGCCCTCACACTCCGCAAAGCGTTTGTTCGCGGAAAGAAACAGACTGTCGGCTATCTCCAAGATTTGCGGGTTTCGAGCAGCGCACCGCAAAAAACCAGAGTTCAATTCTACAAGTTTTTTGCTGAGTTTATCCGAATTTGTCCGTCTTTGCCCGAATTTGATCACTGTGCGTTGTTTCTAACTGCCATTCTCGAAGGTAACGTAGCCGCCAAGGCAGCATTGAGCAGAGCGGCATTTCCGCTGGAATACACCCGTCTCGCCCACTACACTGCATATACATGGCCCAGACTCCCTGGAACGCTTATGCCGCAACTCCTCGTGAGGGAAAAAACAAATATTTCAAAGGATGAGCTGATGTCATTTTACCGGAAGCAATTCGGTCCGTTTGCTTTCGACCTGACCACTGACGATATTGAACGCGTCTGGAATCATTCCCATCCCATCATCATACAGACAAGTCGCCAGCTTCAAGCCGCATGTCTTTTGGTTCAAACCGACAGCGAGCGCTGCTTGAAAATGGGGCTCAATGGTTTGCGCCACAAGTTCGACGGGACTGGTCGATACATATTTGCTTTACGAGTTGCCAAACAAAGCTCTCCACAGGCAGACAGAAAACTGAAAAACACTCTGATTCACAAAGCCCTGCTCACATCTCTGCGAATGCCCGGCTTATTCACTGGGTTTGTGAGTGATTCGGTTCACGGCTTATCTCGTCCACTCAATATGTCCAGCATTCAGGTCAAAGGTTCTCTCTATCGGGTGCACCACCCTGAGCACACTCGCTTGAAGGGATTTTCGGATGGTTTCCTCCGTCCCAGCCACACTCCGGCGCTTGAATGGGTGTTCATGTGACACATGATTCCTTGGGGAAAATTTTTAGAGTCGAAAAGCGTCTCGGTCATGGCGACGAGTTTGAGATCATATCCCACTTCTCGACAGGGAAAGTACAAATTTCAAGTTTTCATCATGAAGACTGCGATGGTTTAGGTGCATTACTGATCGAATCGGCTCAGTGGGCAGGAGCAACCTTCAGCGCACCTTTATTCCGTGTTCCTGGAGACGCACATCCCAGAAGCCTCATAAGGGGCATCACGGGGTTTTTGGATGATTTTCTTCCCTCTAAAACACTTTGGAAAAACTTGGATCTGGCTGCTGAATATACCCCAAAAAATCTGGCCTGGCGCATTTTGGACGAAGATTCAACCGGCGCACTGTTGAAATGCGCCCGAACAAAAAAAGTGTCCCTCAATAGTCTGCTGCTGAGTGCTGTCAACAGCGCTGTGGCCCATGAATTTTTGAGAGATGAGCAAATTTTTTGCCGCTGGCTGATACCAGTCAATATGCGAATGACGCCAGAGGAAGTGCTGAGCACGGCCAACCACACAAGTTCTGTTGGAATGAAAATCCGGCGGAGCGACAGTCCCGAAACAATCGAACGTATTTTCAGAATAAGCCTCAACAAATGGAGAGTCCTTTTTGCGAACAAATTGGCCAATCTCGTCTCACTCTTGACTGAAGAACAACTCTTTCAGCTCGCAAAAAAAAGAGGAGAGTCGAATTTTTGGATGGGTTCCTTCAGCAATCTCGGCCACTGGAGCTTTCCAGAGGCTCTTGAAAATGAGCGTTGGCCTTTGGCGATATCTATTGCACCACCTGCGGGAACTCCCTGTTTCCCAGTGGGCGTGGGTGTTGTGACTTGGCAAGGCCGTTTGTCAATATCCTTGCGCTTGCATTCGGCTCTCACGTCCGGCGACAAGGTCATCACCGAAAGCGTTCTGAACTCTATGTGTGATATTCTTTCCAGATGCATGAATTCGAAGATGAGTTTTTTTGCATCATCCGAACCACAAGAGATCGTCTGACGACGGAGCATTCTAAAATGAGTGAAAAGAAAAAGATTCACGCTGCTGTGAAACTGAGAATGAGACGTGATGGGATCACCTATGCTAAACTTTCAAAAAAACTTGGCGTGAGCGAAATCACTGTCAAACGCTACTTTTCAGAAGAGAGGCTGACGCTCGACACGCTTGATCAGATCTGTGCTGCGCTCAAGACTTCACTTGATGAACTTATGGCAGACTTCAAAGCGGAGTCACAAACACAGAAAGAGCGATTTACAAGAGAGCAGGAAACTGCATTGGCAAACAATGAGTTTCTCTTTGTGCTGTTTTACATCGTTGCACGAAAATTTTCGTACGGGGACATTCTCAAAAAACTGTCGCGACACAATCCTGCAAAAATCATTCGAGGTCTGCGCGAACTTGAAGAGCTGAGCTTGATAGACTTTAGTTCCGAAAACAAATTGAAATCTCTCGTCAGTAGCAATGCAGCCATCCAGCCTGGTGGTCCCTTGTGGAATCAATACAGCTCAGTTGCGATTCGTGAGTTTTTCGAAAGTGATTTCTCTGGGAAAAATGAATACTTCGATCTCTCCATCGGCTATTTATCCCATGCCGGCCAATTGCGTGTTCGCGACTTGATTGAGAAAGTGCAAAAAGAAATTCATGCTTTATTACAGGTCGATGGCAGCACGCGCGGCGCAC
>JBEAPS010000361.1:0-9899 GCA_041164285.1 Pseudomonadota bacterium | reverse complement strand
TTGGGGCAAGGTCAGCTGCTTTTTTGTATTCACCGGCTTCAACATTACATTTATGTCTCAGTTCATTCTCGGAACTAAGGGTATGCCGCGCCGTTATGCGAACTACCTGCCTGAATTCGAAAACCTGCACCGCATTTCAACCTATGGTTCATACATCCTTGGCTTGGGCTTCTTCATCACGCTTTGCTACATGATCCAATCACTCATCAACGGCGCCAAGGCTCCTGCAAACCCATGGGAAGCGAAATCGCTTGAGTGGGAAACCGATTCACCCCCAATCGAACACAACTTCCATACTCAGCCTGTTGTAACTCACGGCCCATATGATTTCCCAGAAATTGATCACTCAATGACGACGCGCGGAGGCCACTGAAACATGAGTCAGCAATCTTCTCACGCACCAACTGCTGGGCATCATCCGAAATATCTGGCTCATCACTTCGAGTCGATGGACCAGCAAAATGCTTCGGGCAAGCTGGGCATGTGGCTCTTCCTCGGGCAGGAAGTGCTCTTTTTTAGCGGCTTGTTCATGGCCTATATTTTGGCTCGAATCTTTTACCCCGATACTTTTATGGCGGCGCATGAGCTGCTCGACTGGAAATTGGGTGCGCTCAATACGGTATTCTTGCTCACGAGCTCGCTCACCATGGCGCTCGCCGTTCGTGGAGCTCAGGTCAACAGCCAGAAGCAAATGTTCTGGAATATTGTGGCCACTATCGTTTTAGGTGGTGCCTTCATGGTCGTGAAGTATTTTGAGTACTCACACAAGTTCCATGACGGGCTTCTCCCTGGAATTTTCTTCGATGCGACCAAGGCAATGCACAATGGAGAACTCGCCAACATTCCTGGGGCACCCGCAATTTTCTTTGCGATTTACTTTGTAATGACCGGCACACACGGACTTCACGTCCTCATTGGCATGTTCCTGATGCTTTGGCTGCTGGTCAGAATTAAGCGGGGCGACTTCAATTCAGAGAACCACGTTTACTTGGAAAACGTTGGCCTCTACTGGCACATCGTCGACCTCATCTGGATTTTTCTGTTCCCGCTTCTTTACCTTGTGCGCTAAACCGGAGGATATTCGAACATGTTTGAAAAACTCAAAACCAAAGTCCTCCAGTCCCAAGCTGCGGAGCATGGTGAAGCTCATGTGCTCCCGCTCAAAACCTACTTTGCAGTATTTGGATCGTTGCTCGTACTGACAATCCTCACGGTTCTTGTGTCAGTGATCGGTCTGCCGGCGCCTGCTTCCATCATTGTTGCTATGGTTGTGGCCCTTGTGAAGGCCACACTGGTTGTTTTGTGGTTCATGCACCTCAAGTTTGATGACCGTTTTTACAGCCTCATTTTTATTGTCTCACTCTTTTTCTTGATTCTGTTCTTTGTGTTCACCTCCATGGACGTTTTGAGCCGTGGTCAGGTGAATCCCGAGGAAAGCTTCTTCCAAGAAGATGGAAAGCTTCTCCGAGGCGAGCACATCGAGAAAAACAAGGGTGTCATTGAGAAACGACGACAGGACTTTTTCAAGGAATGAGCAAATGGTGAAAAACTTCGCCTGAGTCTTTGACTACCTAAAGAGAAAGACCGGCACTCGAGAGAGCTGCCGGTCTTCTTTTATTTTTGCCTAGAAATGCAATTTGACCAATCACCATCGGATGAGATTACAACCCCACGTAAACCCCGCACCAAAAGCAACAGTCAGAACTAAGCTACCTTGCTTGAGCTTACCCTCTTCAAATGCTTCCGACATACAGATTGGAATGGTCGCCGCGGTTGTGTTGCCGTATTTTTGAATATTGTTGAACACCTTGTCTTCCGGAATTCCCAACTTTTCACGTACAGCTTCATTGATCCTGAGGTTTGCCTGATGAGGCAAAACCAGATCAATATCGGACGGCTTCACACCATTGCGTTCAAGCAGAGTTGTTGCCGCCTCAACCATTCGCGTAACAGCATTTTTAAATACAACGCGACCGTCCATCTTTGGATGAATGTCGCCAGCATCCACAGCTTCTTGCGTCATGAAGCCGGGGACCACAGAACCCGGAGCCTTGAGAAATAAGAGTTGGGCTCCGCTGCCATCGCTTCCCATAATGGAGTCAATCACTCCACGTTGCGTATTACTTGCTGTGGGGCGCTCGCCATTTTCACATGGCTGCGCTTCAATAACCAAAGCTCCCGCTCCATCGCCAAACAACACGGCCATATCCCGTCCGCGGTTCGAACGATCAAGTATGGGAGATTGAACTTCCGAGCATACGAGGAGCACTCTTTTTGCCATTCCGGCTCGAATATAAGCATCAATGGTCGCGAGACCATATATGAGGCCGCTGCATTGCGCCCTAACATCGAGTGCAGGAACAAAAGGCATTTTGAGCTTAGTTTGAAGAACTGTCCCAATTCCGGGGAAGAAGAAATCGGGCGAGAGAGTTGCGCCAACAATCATGTCACAGTCTGAGGGAGAAACCCCAGCCCTTGCGCAAGCCATTTCTATTGCAGGAAGAGCCAAATCAGTCGTCGTTGTGCCTGGCTCAATGTAGCGACGCTCTCGAATTCCCGTTCTCTCAATAATCCATTCATCGCTTGTATCCATGAATTTGGACAGCTCGAAGTTACTAACGACCCGTGATGGCACATTGTGACCCACGCCCTGAATGACAGTGCGGTATGCGCTCATATCTCCTCCTGAATCAACAACATAGGGAATCGGAGCAGTGTACCTTTATTTTTCCAGACTGCATAATTTTTGAGGTTCGACCACCTGCAGGCAGCTCTGGCGGAGAGGGTGCATTGATGTTAAGCACTCTTGGTGTGGAGGAGCTTTGTATGCTGATTCGCCTGCATATCCAAAACCTGGCAATAGCTGAAAATATATGTATTTCGCTTGCTCAAGGGCTCAATATCATTACCGGAGAGACCGGAGCAGGTAAATCACTCCTTGTGGACGGACTTGCACTCTTGAGAGGCTGCAAGCCAGACCTTGGACTCATCCGCGATGGACATGAGAGCGCTGTTATTACGGGTTCATTTAAAGTTTCGAATACCTCAAACGTATGGCGACAATTCGAAGCACACGGTTGCCTCCGTGATGATGAGCACCCTGATGAAATTACAATCAGACGTATACTCAGTCGTTCAGGAAAACACCGGTGTTACGTCAACGACACTCAAGTCAGCACAAAGATCATTCAAGAGCTGGCGAGCGATCTTATCGACATCAGCAGCCAATTCGAAAACCAAAAATTGCTGAATACAGAAACGCACACTCTCTATCTCGATGAATTTGTGGCTGCGACTGATATTCGTCTTAAATTCCAGAAGGCTTGGCAAACGGCATGGTCGTGCGCGCAAGAGATCGAATCACTAGAAAAAGAAATCAATCTCCACCGCAGGGAACAGGACCTCTGCCAATTTGAACTCGAACAGATTGAGCAAGCCGACCTCAAAGAAGACGAGTGGATGCGCGTTCAGCGTATGGTTACATTGGGACAAAAAACTGCTCAAGCAGCAAAAATGACTTCAGACCTCAAGGCCTTCCTATTTGAAGAAGACCACAGCTGCCTGACTCTCTTGAGTCATTGCCGCAAAACAATTGAACGACTTCAAAAAGTAGCTGGCTCCGAGCCAATCCCTCTCACTGTTGAAAAGGTCGATGAAGTCTCTGCTCACTTAGAGGAGCTCCTCCAACAGGTGGATCAAACTGAATCACTCTTTCAAATAGATGAGCACGAATTACAGGAGGCTCTAGCTCGCTCTGAAGTTTATAATGCACTTTTGCAGAAGTTTGGACCAACTCTCAACGACATTTCAGCTCACAGAGAACACTGCATTTCAACCTTATCTAAAACCGATGCACTCAGTGAAAAACTCAGTTCTTTGAAAAAAAACCTGACTGCGAACGTCAATTCAACATTGGCACTTGCAGAAGAGCTCTCAAAGCAGCGAGCCGCCGGCTTGACACAACTCAGCTCGGCTATACAGAAGGCGCTCGCGGAATTGGGCATGCCCCGAGCTCGATTTGTCTGCGAGTTGGTTCCTTATTCTTCAGGCATGCTCAATAAAGTGAGCAGCCTTGATGTGTTCGAGGGTGTTGATGCGGCTTCATTGGAAACATTTTTACTGCTTGGCAAAACGGGCTCAGAAAGGGCACAGTTTCTCATGAGTGCCAACGCAGGCTTGTCGCCTCAGCCGATAGAAAAAATAGCCAGTGGCGGTGAACTCTCACGCACCATGCTTGCGATTAAGAGCATTCTATTTGAAGATGGAACGATGAGTGTATTCGTGTTCGATGAAATCGACACAGGGATCAGCGGAAGCATTGCTTCTAAGGTAGGAAGAAAGCTGTCTGACTTTTGTGCAAAGCGACAGGCGCTCTGCATCACGCACCTTGCACAAGTGGCCTGCTTTGCTCGTTGCCACTTCATTGCTAGTAAACACCTCAAAAAAGGTAAAACTCTAGCAGAAATCAAGGTGGCATCGAGACAAGAGCAGATTCAGGCTTTGGCTGGCATGGTGGCCGGCGAAAAACTCACTCAGGAAAGTCTTGCTCAGGCACAGGCTCTCCTTTTTGAAGCACAAGGAGATGTGCACCCATGACTATGCCACAACGCACCCCCACCGTAGGCACAACTCAATCTGCCAAGCTACAAGACAATCAAGAACAGCATCTGCCGGCAATTTCGGCAGTCAATTATCTCAACATGCTCCCATTCTTTTTTGATGCTGAACACGTTCAATTATTCGCATCTCCGCAGGAGCTCAATCAGAGAGGCTCAGATGAGGGAGTATTCTGTTCGTCACTCATTGCCGGCATAAGATCGAAGAAAACTTTAGTTACATCTCGTTTCGGAGTCTTTTCAAGCCGCGCAGTGATGACCGTTTTCGTTGAGCCCGATCTTAAAAATGAAGCTCACGCCAATTTCTGGATGCAAGTGGAAACTCTATGGCAACACCCAAACCCTGCAGCACTCGAAACGCTTTCTCAATCAGAACCACAGGGTTCGGTTGTTCTTCGCAGCGCTGGAGAGAGTGCACAGTCGGTATGGATGTTCGAAGTATTGGCAGCTTTGGCTGGCTTTAAAGTCATAATGCTCAGTCCAGACGACGCGCCCATTCTAAATGAGAAAGGGAAGCCACTGCCCGAAGCCCGACTCTTCATTGGTGACAAAGCGTTGATTCGGCGCAGAGAGCTGCCTGAAATGTACCGGCTCGACGTTGGTGAGCTGTGGGCTACCCATACCCAAACGAAACCTTGGTTTGCTGGTTGGTTTTCAATCGACTGCCACAACAAGAAATCTACCCAACTCGTCGAACGATTCCTAGATAGTCAATTGAAAAAATGGAGTGAACTCAGCGAGTTTAGTCGTTGGTGCAAATGCCTTACAATGCTCGAACAACAATTTCCAGAGCGCACAAAGCTCTGGACGACTGAAGAAACATACGATCTCAGAGAAGAGTTGAGCGAGTATTTTCTCACCCTCGATCACTCCGTTGCAGCAGAGCAGGGTGAGGCGTTATTCAAGTTTTACGGCGAAATGGAAAAAGCTTTGAGTGAATGGAAAAATAAAAATCTAGCCCAACCAACCTCAACAATGTCAGCAAATGTAAGTGAGGATTGTCCCACTCATTCCCAAAGCACGTGAACCGGTACTTTGACCAAAGTCACTCCCGATGCATTGACTAGAACACACTCTCCCGAAACTTCATATTTTCCGGAAGTGAAAAGGGAGTCTGACAACAGCTTGCTCTGCTGGGTTTCAAATTTATATTCAAATTCAAACGCGTCCCCTGCTTCGGATAAGCTAGAAACCTTCAACTCTCCCATTTCATTCACTGTGCTGATAACTTCTGTGACGGTGTAGCGAGAGGACTGAGCTGACACTTCATAAGGATCAATGCGAACCGCGTAAAACCTACCAGACTCTGGAACAAACGACACACTCTCCTCAGCAGCAGGGTTGCCACTCTGTGCAACTCGCTCACAGTTCTTGAGTTCCACGTCAGTGCAAGAGTCTACAAACAAATCGATATCGAGCCCAGAAACTATCGAAGTTGTCGAAATGGTCACCTGTTTCACATCAGACCCATAGGTTCGAGCTGCACTTCCAGCCGCCGATGGAATTGTACTCAAACCTGAGTCTGAGGATATCTCATGGTGAGTTCTGCCCAACCACGATGTGAGCTTGATAGTGCTCTTGGAAATATCCGGCGTAGCATCAAATGTGCTTTCCTTTAGTCTGACTTTAAATCCACCCGAAGCAATCGATACGGCTGTCCCATGGATTGGTGCAATCTCATCGAAGGTCGCATAGTTAACTTTGAGAGTGTATTTGCTGAGTGGAAACTGGAATCGACCAAAGACGTGTACATCCCAAAGGCCTGCTTTCGGATTCAACTGAATCAATTTTGCTGCCAAATTTTTTCCTGAGGGTGTTCCGTTTGCCGAACAACTTTGCGCAAGGCCTGACAAACCATCCAGTTCTGAAGGCTCAGCCGTATTCGCACCCGCAAGCACCATGAGCCGCACCGATGAACACTGCTCATCTTCCTTTTTCTCAGGAACTTCGGCAGAGATTTCGAGGACACTCACACCTTCAGGTATACGCACGTAGTGGCGATTGACCATAAAGCTTCCAACTTCGCTCTTTTCAAGAAATTGTGCCTGCTTGCTCACAGAATGGTGCGGAATCGTGACGTATACAGGAATTTCAAAGGAAGCGATCACATCACGAACGTCTTCTGTCACCTTGTACGCACGGATGATAGCACCATGATCACCTGGTGGTAGCTTCGCAAATTCCGCCCTCTTCAAGCATATGAACAATGAACTGGCACGCAGTGGAGTCAATGCTGCTGTGGGCTGTTCTTCAACTGGATTTTCAACCGCACCAGAGCCAATGAGGGTCAAAAACCGACTTTCAGTAATTGTGTTGTCGTCGCACTCAGACGTTTGAGGTACACCCACTTTCAGCCATGAGATATGCGAGCCGTAATAAAGTGTCTCTAGCTCAAATGTTTCTGCACTTGTATTGAGCTCACGCAGAAGTCTTCCGATTTCTGGACTTCCTTTATCCTTGAGATTCAGCGTACGGGAAAAATGGACTTCGAAAACAGAATCGGTTTCGTTCTCGCTCAACCAAAGTCCTTGACCGAATTTTCGAACTGTATTTTTTGAGTTGTTTTCGTCGGAAACTTGAAGCGTTCTCTGGCCATTGTACTTCATGCCGTTGGGCATTGTTTTGAGAACCATAGGTTCGTAATTCAAGCGCGCAATTTGCATTTCACCATTTGCGCCTTCGCTGACCACGCCTGAACCCAATCGCACTAAAGATTTTTCTTTAAGCAACCGCCATGCATTGGGAAGTGAAACCATACCATAGCCCTGATCAATCCACGTATAAATGCCTTTTTTCGCTTCACCAGTGAGAGGGTTCAAGGTCGTAACACGAAAAGATTGAGCTGAGTCGAGTAACACCCGACGGATAGTCAGACTGTCGGTCGGAATCTGAGCGCGAGGGTTTTGTTCATTCAACGCCAGAGCTGCGTCAATCAATAATGCTGCTGCTCCCGCAGCCGCTGGCGCTGCCATCGACGTTCCCCAGTAAACGTCTGAGCCAGCTCGGAATCCAGGTGCTGCATTGAGCTGCACCGCACTCAGTTGTGTTCCGGGCGCAGAAATATTTGGCTTGAATCCTCCTGCCGCGCTTGGGCCTCTCGAACTGAAGTACATCACGAAATCATCGTTCAGTCCTTCCGAAGAATGATTCTGAGGCAAGAATGGAAGCCAATTGTATTGATTCATTATCATTGATTGAGTCGCGGTGGCTGCCACGCTGAGAGCGTGTTTCGCCGTGGACGGACTCCCGATCGTTTGTCGGCCAGGGCCAGAGTTTCCAGCTGAAATGACGAACAACACATCGTATAATTCAGTGAGTCGGTTGACGATCGTTTCTTGAACGCTATAGCCGTCGTTCTCACTACTAAGCCCGCCAAGGGACATGTTTATAATTTTTGCTCCGTTTTGAGCGAGGTCGATGATAGCCCTAGTTGCGTTACAACCGGCGTTATTTGAGCACACCCGATTCACCATGAGGCGAGCACCCGGCGCAACCCCTCGTGCCAGTGTCCCTTTTGCTGCGTTGCTCACTATTGAACTCGCACCGATGATTCCAGACACATGACTCCCATGATTTCCCGGATCAAAACCGACCAATGCGATTCGTGTAAACTGCTTCGGTTGAGAGTCGAATCCACCCGAATTTAATTCAGACTTTTCAAATGAAACTCCAATTTTCTCGCTCACAACATCTTGGACGTCGCCTGACTGGTTGAAATCTCTCAAGCCTCGGCTTGCTCGAAAATTCCCTGTTCCGCTCCAGTCTATCCACACTTTTTCCACACGACGCCCCGACGCAGGAACATGAAAAAAGTAGAACGCATCGTCGGTTTTACCGTTTCCATTGATGTCTGCTTGGTCCACATCGTTCGCAAAAGCTTTCTCTTGCAAAACACCCAAACGCACAGGAGTTTCAGGGAGCTCGAGTAACTCAACTAGCTGTTTTGGCAGTAGAAAAACTTCATCGGTTATGGTACTGAATTCTAAATTTGTCTCGTCGCCGCCATCCAAATCGTTCAGGAAATCCGGTTCCAGATACTCCGCAGAAATAGTGACGGGGATCATTTGGGAGGAACGCCGACCGCTTGTCGTCAGGCTTCTTTCCACTTTTATTTTTGCTTCTGGGGTCACAAAGCCCGCACCCTCTGAGGTGAAGTCTTTCATATACTCGATCCGTGACAAGCCGGTTTCTGGGTTCTGAAAAGCGGGATGACCATATGTCACACCAGTGTCTGTCACTCCAACGCGCACGCGATTCCCGCTCGGTATCTGTCCGTTGAGTTCCTCCTTCACGAGACTGAGAAACTCACTCACACCCATGCTCTCCATTCCACTGAAGTCGCGGAACTGAGGATTCGCCAAAGGGGGGCGCGCAAATGCACCTGTCACCGAATGGGGTTGCAGTCGGCTCTGGACAACGGGCGCAATGACAACGTTGAGAGGAACCCCCTGAACGTTTCTCAAAAGTGAATAATCCGACGCAGCAACCCACGCCGAGAAATAGCCTACTTCTGCTGAGTAGAAGATATCCTGTAGCTGAACTTGAGAGTTAATTTTTGCAATAATGTTCCCAAGAACCTCCGACATCTCTGCATTCTTTTCTGCAGACGTCAGACCCAAGAGCGCTGCATTGGCTTGGATACGATCAAACCCATCGCCCGCAATCAGCCCTTCCACGGGAAGCAGCGCTCGGCCTTTGGAGTAACGCAATTTAATGTAATCGCCCGACGAAAGTTGTAGCTTATCGTCGCCAGGATTGAGTTCAGGAAGCTCATTGGGGGGCAAAATCAAGGGACCGGGTTCACCCGAGGCCGGCAAACCCGGAACCTCTTCCGTCAGCCTCAATTCACGATGAGGCGCAAACCAACCACAACCGGCCACAGCTACACTGGCGAAGGCCAACAAAACTGTAACGTACTTGATTGAAAGCATAAGACCTCCGGACTGGCTCAATGGCCAATTCGTATGGTCTAAAGCAGGCTAAGTCAATCAAAACTTTTTATTCGGGGGGGGCCGCTTCGTCCACCTCTCCGCGCATTTGCTCAGCATAATTTCGAATTCGCTCTGCGGTTTCGGCATCGGGTGCACCGTTGCTAAGCGCCTGCTCGGCTTGGGCAGCGAAACTTTTAGCATCTGCCTGAAGTCTTTCGGCAGTTTGAGAGATTGAAGTTCGAATTCCGTTCACTTCCGCAGGGTTTAAAGTTGGAGGAAGCTCAAGTTCAAGCAAGTTTTTAGCAAGTTCCTCTGCCAGTCGTGCTGTCTCATAGTACCCTGACGAACAGTA
>JBEAPS010000360.1:0-9063 GCA_041164285.1 Pseudomonadota bacterium | reverse complement strand
GGTCAGAGTAGGGGGCTGGTGGTACTGGTCGGACGTCAGCCCCGATTGCTCTGAGATACTGCAGCTTCTCCTCTGACTGAGTGTTCGGAATGACAATGACAGTTTTGAAACCGAGTGCATTTCCCACATGGGTGAGCCCGATACCTGTATTGCCAGCAGTGCCCTCAACTATTGTACCACCGGGCTTAAGCTGGCCTGATTTTATTGCATTGAGTACTATACCGAGTGCAGCGCGGTCCTTGACTGAACCGCCCGGATTCATAAATTCAGCCTTCCCAAGAATTTTGCAACCCGTGAGTTTTGAAAGGGTTGGTATTTCAATCAATGGAGTGTTACCGACAGCGCTGCAAAAGCCATGCACGATCATGATGAAAAACACCTTTGGGGTTGAAAATTGATAATAATGATTAAGTTAATTTAAAAATGATTCTTTGAATAGAATAACTCCAATTTTTATAGAGTAAAAGGGAACAGCAACAGAGTTTGGATAAAGTAAAAATGCACCTTGACGCAGATCAATTTGGTACTTTCCTAAGAGGCCCTTACTACAGTGAATCATATTGAATCTGAATACTGTAATCTTCGCTCAAAAGCAGACCATTAACTTCAACAAGCCGGTTGTCGATGATTTTGAAATCTGCATGTGCCTGGCCATTGACTTTGACCGAAACATTTTTAATTTCCGAGGACTTGAGCCGGAAAGGGGGTATTTTCCGAGCCGCGTCGAAGAGTTGATTCACAACCGCGCTGTAATTCACCTCATCCTTACACATGTCGACAGCAACTCCACCTGATGCCTCGATTGGTTTGAGGTATGAGCCTCCGTAAATTCCCTTCTCACTTTCTTCACTTTTGTCGCAAACCGTAAATGGAACAACTCCATGCAGTTTGACAAAAGATACATCCTTCGAATTTTCTCTGATTTTTCTTTCTAATATTGCAAAGGTGGGTAGCTTTTTCAGATATTCTTCGTACCCATTGAAACTTGAGTTGCCTGGGTCATGCGTATCTGAAATGAAAACGATGTGTGCTCCCGCGTTCTTTCGAAAAATTGGTTGCGATTTTTTTTGCACCATTTGCAGGACTGCCATGAGTCCGCTCTCAATACCAACCCAGCCGCTGATCTGCATCGCTGCTCCGAGACAAGTTGCCGTTTGTGAGGAGTTCTTTTGTCCAGGCAAAAACCATTCATTTTCGCAGAGTTGATGGCTGATAAACTTGTCGGCTAATAGAGCTTCAAGTGTGTTTGCTTTAGCGACTGATTTAAAATTTTTGACGCTATTTGCGTTGACAAATCTCAAATACCCCGGTTCTGCACTCATGAAGTTTTTAAAGTTGTTCAGGGAGATGTCGGGAAATATTTCTTTGTACATTTGCTTGAACAGCGGAAACACAGCATTTACTGCGATCGGCATCTCAGGATTGTCTAATTCGTGAGCGCTCATGTTCATTACTGCCATGCGGCTGTTCTCTGGGTACTTTGATGGAGGAATGCTTTCGAACCCCTTCACAAATTTTGAAATTATAGTTTCCATGGAACCAGAACTGTCAACTACAAAAATGAAATCGCTTGCTGGAGGTGTTGCAGCGGTGAGATTAAATGTCTCTATTGCAGTCTTAAGCACTGAATTTTCACTTCCCGGTGTTGCTAGCACAACAGTTTCTGGGCTCGGTTCTCCGGGTTGCTTCACGTTAATATCTTGCTGTTTTGCCGAAGTGTAAGCAACGGGTGCATTACCACATGAGCTCAAATACGATGCCGAAAGTAGTAACGTCAGAAAGGACCAGCTTCCAAGTTTCACCATTGTACGAACCTCCCACAGCCTTAAAGGTAGATTCGGTAAACCGCATCTGATTGTGATGTTTCGTTGTTTTTTTTATGGATATCGGTGATTTGTGTAGTTATGTGCTGAGAGGTTGTGGTCGAATTCAGGGTTTTGTGAACCAAAGAGGCAACCCTCAATAACTGTTGCCCTAAAAAAAATAAGTCAAACATTGAACAATTTCATCCGATACCGGTTACGGAGGTGGGGATGTGAATAAAGTGAGCAAAACATTTTGGCTTTTGCCGACAATTTGCGGAGTAAGTCTGCAGTCTTTGATTTTCGTGTCTTGCTCATCATCAGCACCCATCGCAATTCCTGCGAAACTACAAGCAGTGCAGGCTCAGTCTCAGGACGGCACAGGCGCACAAATCGTGCCTGTCAGTGAGGTGCAGCTGAGTTTGTCATCCAACGAAATTCCTGAACCGATCGGCCGTTTACTGAGCTCGGCGAGTAACTCATCGATGTTTGAGAGCAGTTCTTCAATTTCATTTTTCAGCGCAGGCGTGAGTGGAGTTCTCTCGTTGAATAAAAAGTACGACTCGTTGCCCACTCCCGCTCCCGTTCCGGCCTTTGCGTCCGGAAAAACATATTTGCCGGTGAATGAGGGTGGCACAGACTTTTGGATGGTGGGTAAGGCGGCGGACGGTTTGGACTTGATAAGGCCCCTGAGTCCTCTGTCTTCTTCGGTTCCTGATCCTGCCTTACCAGAGCACATGCTTGCCTCAATCAAGGCCAGTGCCCAGCCTGTTGGTTACAGCTCTGACCTCTTGTTGCTGACAAGCTCTGACTCTCTTTGGATCGTGAAGAGAGACGGCTCAAACTTAACCGTGAATGAGGTGAGTTCACCGGACGCAGGTGCGTCATTTATTTCAGCAGGTTCGATTTCGGGTGGCAATTCCGGATATTGGTTTGCTACAGCAGAAAAAATTTGGGTTGTTCAGCCTAAAGGAAGCGACTGGAGTGCCCGCGAGTTCAAAATTAAGATTGTTGGCCTAACCGGAAAGCTTTCAAAGTTAAACACAGTGTTTGAACTTTCAGGTGACCAGCTGAAATCTAAAGGACCGGTGATTGCACAAGTCGGGGAGCAAATTGGTTCGGCTGGTGTCGAGTTGTCCCTTGGCCAAAGTAGTCCAGCGGACAATGGCAATGGTCAAGACACCACTCCGGTCGGAGCTATGACGTTCGCAGAGGCACAGCGTCAATGTAGTAGTTGCCACGCGACCACATCCAACAACAATGCAGCAAAGGCGAGACTTGTTGGCACTGAAAACATTGCGACTTGGATGGATCCTGCAAATAAAACAAGAATTGTTGAATCGATCGCGAACGACAGCATGCCCCTGGGAGTGAATCTGTCCCTGACCGACCGACAAAAACTTTTAAACTTTGCGAACAATCCGGCTCCGTAAAAATTTAATTTCGTATTTTGGCTATTGGGAGGTTTTTCATGAATCGTCGTTTGATTGCAGGGTTAGCCCTCATTGCCATGGCTGTCGCTTGTGGCGAAGCAACTTTGACAAGCTCAGGGCAGCCAAAGAGTTCAAGCAAGAAAACAGACGGTAATCAGGCGGACGTCATTCAAGCTACCTCAAGCAAAACTTTGCAGTCAAAGA
The DNA here is from genome assembly GCA_041164285.1 of Pseudomonadota bacterium. Taxonomy (GTDB): domain Bacteria; phylum Bdellovibrionota_B; class Oligoflexia; order Silvanigrellales; family Silvanigrellaceae; genus RFOM01. The sequence goes on along the minus strand of JBEAPS010000360.1, from coordinate 5,624 downwards.
GCACGGCGTCATCCACTGTAGTCAAGTCTGAAATTAAGCCAGGCTTCGCTCTCGCTCAGGCTCTGGAAGTTGCGCAGTTTGGTTCGCAGACTGTTGATGTGACGGTGCAAGGTAGAACACCTAGTGGCAGTCTGGAGCTTCAGCCATCCTCTCTGGCAGGATTCACTATTGAGTATTTGACCAGCGCAGGCGAGCCTCTGACAGGCTCTATAGATCTTGATGCTGAAGCAAAGGCGAGTTTCAAACTTCGACTCAGTTCGGATCTCACTCCTGTGGACGGGATTGTTAGAGCACCGGGGGCTGGTCCTCGGGAAATGACTCTACAGGGCACCGATGCGGGGCAGCCTGTGAGTAATACTGTCACATTCAAAACGACCAACGCTGCGCTGATACCAATGAACGTAAACGCAGTGAAGGCATTGCCAGCCCGCTTTGAGTTCCCCGCAGGAACCATCCCTGTGTTTGTCAATCCTGCTGATAGGGTTGTTGTGAGAGTCATGCACTTTGGTGGGGGTAGCTACAGGCATCAAAACCAAAATGGGTCAATGGCTGCTGGGCGAGGATATTGCCCCTTAAATACCGACACATCCATTCAAGTTGACCCTGCGCAACCGCTCCCCGCGGCTTGCTTGCCGTGCCCGGCTGACGCAGTCGCTGATGTAACCGGAAACTTTTACGACCATAATAACGAAAACAGTAATGATCAGCGGGCAATTGTCTGCTTAAAGAAATGAGATGTTTTGCTTGGGAGTTTGATGACAGGCAACTGTGAAGTGAATCTGGCAGGAGTCGGTCAGGTGGGCACGAATTCAGGCAGGTTTGAGGAATAAGAGGAACCCCAAGCAAACTTTTTCAACTCTCCCCACTTTTATCTTTTGGATAGGTGAGTTCGAGCACTACAGAAAAACTCCGCAGACTCTCTTGCTTTATTATCTACACTTCCATATTTGATTAAATGAAATTTATTGTCTCAATAAATTCGAATTAATCGAAGGAAGTGCTATGAAATGGCTGAATTATCACCACTTGCTCTATTTTCGTGCTATAGCAATCGAAGGAAGTATCGCTAAGGCATCTGAGAAGTTGAAAATCGGCCAGCCAGCACTCAGCGCTCAGTTGAAAACTTTTGAGAACACTCTCGGTCAGTCATTATTCGAGCGTTCAGGGCGTCGCCTGATACTTTCGGAAGCAGGACGAGTCGTTCTCACCTATGCAAATCAAATTTCCGAGTTGGGCTCCGAGTTGTTGCAGGTTTTGTCTGAAGGCAGTTTATCAAAGCGTGTGAGTGTCAATTTGGGTGTTCAGGACTGCTTGCCAAAAACAGTCTCGGTTTCGATTGTTCAACAAATGACTGAACTCTTCCCCTGCAAAGTGCGTATCTCTGAGGGCCACGCTTCGGTTTTGTTGCATGCGCTGTCAGATCACAAAATCGATGCAGTTATTGCAAATCAGATGCCCTCAGCTGAGGAATTGAACGGCCTCAAGTCGAGAAAAATAGCTGGTCTTCCTGTGGCTGTTTTCGGTGCGCCCCAGTTCTCTCGTCTGGCTGAGCAGTTTCCGAATTCGCTCAACGGCCAACCGCTGGTGATGCCCACCGAGCACAGCCGAACTCGACATGAAGTTGAGAGCTGGTTTTCGCAACGCAGAATTGCTCCGCAGGTGGTTGTTGAGGCGCAAGATACGGCCGTTCAAAAGTCGCTTGCAGCAGCGGGAGTTGGACTGGTTGCGGTGCCATATGCCGCTGTGTCGGACTTAGTGGCACAGGGTCGTTTGGTAAAAGTGGGAGACATGACCGGTGTTCATGAAGAAGTCTGGCTATGCACCGCTGTGCGAAAGATCCCAAATCCTGTGATCGAAGTTTTGGAAACTGTTCAAAACTTGTTGAGTGATGTGCGTGCAGAAAGTCATTGACGTACTTTGAACAGGATGCTTTTGCTAAACACGGTGCTCTGCTACTCTAAACGAGAGACTGATTAATTATAGTTTATCCGGAGCACGGGTTCAGCGCATGAAACAACAAGAAAGTGTGCAGGGTCACGAGAGAGCCACGCTGGCTCGGCGCTCTGCTTATGCGTCTTTGGGCGTCCTATTGTCACGATTTTCCGGCGTATTTCGATCACAAGTTGTTAATGCAGTTTTTGGTGCGAGTACGCGCCTCGATGCATTCAACGTCGCCCTCAGGTTCCCATCCGTTTTGCGCGATCTTTTTGCAGAGGGAGCGCTTTCGGCGGCCTTCACCAAGGAGCTTGTTGAGGCAGATAATCACGGTAAAGATTCTGTGCGAGAGCTGGTGAGTATCATCACGGGCTTTTTTCTTCTCTTTACGCTCACATTATCTTTGCTCATGTGTTTCTATGCTGAGCCGTTGATTTCTGCAGTTACTTCAGAATCATTCCGACAACGCGGAGGATTTTCGCTTGCTGTTCTTTGTTTTCGAGTATTGGTTTTTTATCTACCGATAGCAATGCTTTCTGCAGTTGCTATGAGCATTCTCGGCAACCGAGGCCAAACATTTCGTGCAACAATCGCATCAGCATTTTTCAACCTGGGAACCATTGTAGGAGCTTTACTTGGCGGCTCAATTGCCGCTGTTCTTGATGTTGATGCGATAGCCGGTTTGGCGGTTGGTACCCTGGCAGGTGGGATTTTGCAGTTTTGTTATCAGGTTTTTCCGCTGGTGCGTGAAGGTCTTTTCCCTTGGCCAAGCTTTTCACCCCGTTCATGGGTGAGGTGTCAGCCACTCAGATCAGTACTTACTATGATGGCACCCCGAGCAGTGAGTCAGGGAGCACTTTCGTTGGCGTTGTTTGTGAACACCCACTTCGCAACTGCAGCGGGAGAAGGTGCAATTACCTATATTACAAACGCTCAAGTGATTATTTTAGTTCCAGTTGGTTTGTTTGGGGTCGCTGCAAGTTTCGCCAGTTTGCCGATGCTTAGTCAGGCTGTACATGACCGCAACGCAGAGAAATTAGGTACACTACTTTCCGACAGTCTGCAGAATTCATTATGGCTCTCTTGGCTTTCCCTAGTGGCATTCGCAATTGTTGGGGTTCCATTTTGTGCCGTTTTGCTTGAACACGGTCAAGTGACAGCCAACGATACGATCCAAAACGCAGTGGCAGTCTGTGCATATTCCATCGGGATGTTTTTCAATTCTGGCAGCAAAGTTTTGATGCAAGGCTTTTATGCGCTCAACGATGTGCGTCGCTCTGTCATCAATGCGAGTATTTATCTTTTTGTCAACGCAACTCTGAGTTTTCTTCTCGCTCCGCGCTATGGAATTATCGGACTTGGTTTGTCTAATAGCATAGCCGCAGCTGTCGATTTTTCGCTCAATTGGTATTTTTTAAATAAAGTTTCGAATAGAAATGGGCTGCCCATGAGTCAATTGCATGGTCCTCTCGGAAAAACACTTCGTAGGTCGCTACTGTTTCTCGCTCTATTTGCATTCTGCATCGGAATTCTTGGTGTTTATCTTGCAAGCGAGGTGTGGCTACCACATGGTGACATATGGATGGTGTTCGGAAGTAATCGCTTTTTAACGGCATTCATTTGGATGATCTCACTCGGACTTATCTGGCTTTTATTTTCGCTGTTTCTATTAAAAATTTTTGGGCCAATTCACCTTCGCCAACAAACAGACCGAATGCTTTCACGCATTAAGTTGCTGAATAAAATCAGACCAAAATAAGTCTCATTTTCAAAATAAAGATTGTATTGACGAGAATACTGAAAAAACATCTTTTCTTATCTCGCTGAGTGGTGCAAGAGTAAGCATCGTTTGTCTATGTGCAGCGGGGTTTCTGAGGTCTTGGAGACTAATGAGTTTTTGCGCCAGTGATTGAAACTTGAGTCGAACATCAGGTGAAACTGGTTTTCCCCACATAAAATCGTATCCCGAGAAAAGCAGGAGCAATACAGCCCAAGCTTTGAGTCCGTCTATCACTTGAGCACGTTCTCTCAGAATTTTTCCAGTCAATATACTGCGCGCCACAATTTTCATTTTAAGTGCAGGGAAGGATTGTGCTTCAAAGAGATGCTCAATTCCGAGTTGTCGCATGACAACTCCAGTATTAAAGTTTTCTTGATCCAGTCCTGCTTTATGTAAAATGTTCTGAAAAACATGTAGCTGGCGTTCGAGTTTGGGAAAAAGTGTTTTTTGGCCAAACTCCCTCTCAAGAGTAAGATCGATTGCTTTACAGTACTGGACCACAGAAGCCGATTTGTCGACTGAACCTTCAAATAGTTCGGGTTGCTTGTGAGGAATCTCTGCGCTTCTGAGAGAGGCCTTGATGGGATCTGGTAGCTTCAAAAAGTCACTGATCTTATTCGAGAGGAATTCGTCGATTTGTTTGATGACGTCTGTCGATGGGACAAGACTCGTCGAATTATTTAATCCGCTTCGAAGGTTGCTTGCAAGTTGACTCAATTCTTCAAACAAGGGTGAACCCTGCGCATTTACGAGTGATCGATCTAAAAGATCCGCTGTGGCTTCATCGCCGTTTTTAGGTAATTTAATACTTCGCAGTACCTTATCCACGATGTAGTTTTCTGATTGATTTTCTGACAAATAACCAATGACCGCGAGTCGTGCCGCATTAGAATCTATCACTAGAAGTGTGTCGAGGGCTCTTCCAGCAATAACTTTTGACGATGAATGGAGGCACTTAATCATTGATTCTACTGAAGCTTCGCTTCTGAATTTTCGTGCAGTGACAACTGCGTGAACTACCACTGTTGTAGAGTTTTTCTCTTGCAAGCTAAGTTCATTGACCAATTGTAAAAATTGTTGGCGCGGGTGGCGAGCGAGGAATGTGAGCGCTGCATTTACATCTTCGGTGTTTTTAGATTTCAATGCCCGCTCGAGAGTCTCGTCCTTAGGTAATACTTTATCGTGAGTTTTGAGTTTGGCGCAAGCTCTCAAAAATGCGCCCAAGTTTTGATTTTTCTCAATCTCACAGTCACACAGCATGATGAGGAGGTTATTGTAATGGTGTTCGCTCATGCGGTTCATCATTAATAGAGAACTTGACTGCAGCGCTGTGGAGCTTTTGATTTTATCGAGAGTGGATTGCGGCAATTTAATGAATGTTAGGTTGGCCTCGCCCAATGCTCTTAACCAGCGTCCTAAGACAGCTTCATGTGTTTCTTGGTCCAGTAATTGAGTGATTAGGGAAACCTGTTTTTTGCTCCATGTCGCTCCGTGATGGAACATGAGGGTGGCATTCACAAACGCGTTGATGAGTTCTATTTTGTTTTGTGGATGCCAGGCTTTTTCATTCAACTGTATCTCAAATAAATCACTCAGTTTGGATAAAGGTTCCGATTCAATACAAAGTGATGCTCTGAGCCAGACTGAAAAAATAGATGACGTCGATTCGATTGCGAAATGATCTCGAATTTTGTGGTCAAAAGTATCCTTGCAAAGTTCGATAATTGAGACGTTTCGTTGAAGCATGCAGTGTTCAATGAGAAGTATAATGTTTTCATTCGAAAGATTCTGAAAGTCTATCAGTTTTTTAAACAGTTCGTCTGAGTCAGTATAGAATTGAAGAATAGCACAGAGTGATCGAAAATGCTTTTCTTCATCCTTGAAGAGCAGAAGTGCTTCAAGGACGTCT
>JBEAPS010000359.1:0-7790 GCA_041164285.1 Pseudomonadota bacterium | reverse complement strand
AAAGATCGGCAGCTTTCAGAGGAGCGTCGAACTTTGACCCACATCCTCCAGGAAGTGAATCGTGCGTATGCGAAATACATTTGGACTGCGGATGGGGCGGAGGCTCTCGGATACTTAAGAGAGCGCGGGTTTACTGACGAAAGCATTCGCAACTGGGAAATTGGCTTGGCACCAGTTGGTAGTGTGTTGGTCAAAATGGCGGAGCAGCGCGGCTGGTCTGTGCAGCATCTTGAGCTCGCAGGACTGCTCAAAAGAAGAGATGACGAAGACCGTCTCTACGACTTCTTTCGAGATAGAATAATTATTCCAATTCGTGACGACAGGGGCGCTCCGATTGCATTTGGTGGGCGAATCTTCAAGGAACAGTCAAATTCAAAAAGGGCAGCGCCAAAGTATCTAAATTCTCCTGAAACGCCTTTGTTTCACAAAAGCAAAACCCTCTTCAACTTAAACAGGGCGAGGACATCCATAGTCCAGTCCGGTTTTGCGATTGTAGTTGAGGGATATATGGACTGCTTAGCGTTGTCTCGCGTTGGTATTAACAACGTTGTTGCCGTACTGGGAACAGCTCTTACGCCGGATCATCTTCGCAAACTCGCCCGACTTACGAAACGAGTTGTTCTTTGCTTTGACAGCGATGCTGCAGGCCGCGAAGCGGCTCGGAGAAGTTTTGAAGTTGGTTTTCCCTTAAATCTGGTTGAACTTCAGTATGCAAGTGTCCCATTGGGCAAAGACCCTGATGAATTCGTCAAGGAAAAAGGTGTGGATGCGTTCATGCTCGTCATAGAACGAGCTGTGTCGCTTGCGAATTGGGTTGGCGATATGTACTTAGCTCAAGCAGGTAGTCGTGAGGCGCAAGTTAGGAAAATTAAAGCAGACTTTGTCCCTATAGTACTGCAAAACTCCGATGAAGCAGTTAGGGAGATTACGCTTCAGTCGATTGCGTTGGCTTTGGGATTGTCGAGTGTTCATACCTTGATATCCGGGGTTGAAAAGCCCCATCAAAGGCGCGTGAGCGCGGTCAGAGCAGAGCAGCTTTCAGGAACAGAGTGGAGTCGAGATGTTGAGGGGCAAAGCACAGCTGCTCAGGAGGATTCACAAAATGATATCTCTCAGCCGAAGGGGGCTGTCCTTCTTGAGGTCGGCTCTGCCGAGGAAGTAAATTTGCTGATTGCTTTTGCACACTCGCGCTTTTCACAGTTTCCCCCCCGACTGCGAAATGTTTTGCAAGGTTCCCAGAGCGAAGACGTTATGGATGAAGTGGTTCTAGCTCAGCTCCTGACTCAAGGCTTGAGTCCAGCAGTCTCTGGCTGTTTACTCGAATGGAGCGAAACGATGATGAAGCAGGACTCTGAGCAATCATTGGCAGATGCTCAGATAAGCGCATCCTCAGTAGGTAAAAACCTGCACCAGCTTAAAGCATTGTCTGTGCTTGACCCTGAACTTCTGCTCGAATCAGGGCTTGAATCTTGGGTGCGTGGTGTCCTCGAGCCAGCCCTTACGGATGGCATGAAGCCAACTCTTCGGAATCCGAATGATTTATGTGATCCTGTGAATCTTCCTTTTGTCCGTATGGTTGTTCGTGACACTGGAGTTTCGCGTGCAAGAAACTCACTGGGAAGTTTGTTGAGTCGAGTGCTTGCTATCTTGGAAATTAACTATCTAGACAAAAAAATTGATAAGACAAATCAGGATATTAAGGCGATCGAGCGTGGCGGTGGAGACGAGAGCTCAGAACGAACAAATTTGGGTGTAGTGCTAAGGAAGCTGGCCTCGGAGCGAGGACGTCGTCACCAGAAGTTTCTTCAGCGAATCGTGACTTAAGTCTCGCTGGAACTTGCATTATTTGGTTCTCGCGAATATGTGTAGGTGTTTTGATCGAGATATTTCTCAAAAGTTGTATTTGTGTGTCTTTCAAAAGAGCTCTCAGGCTTTTGAAATGTGAGAGGGAGTAATCGATGGCTTCGAGCAAAGGAAAAGCGTCTTCTAAATCCTCAAAGAAAGGCCGTGATTTGAGCAGAAATGTTGCTACTGTTGGTAAAAAAGTGAAGGGTCTACCGGTGGCTAAAGTCTCCTCCTCCAAGTCTGCAATTTCCAAAAATAAGAGCAGCAAGATTGCTGTTAAAAAGCCGGTTTCGAAAGTGAAAACTGTTAAACACAAGGCAGCTGGCCAACGACTTCCAACAGCCTCTGCGAAGAGCACACCCAAGAACTCATCAAAGAAATCGCACTCAAATGCGCCAAAGGCTTCAGCGGCTAAGCTGAAGAATACGAAGAATCCAAAGGTAGCTGCCAAAGTCCCTCAGAAGCAAAAACCTGCAGTGAAGACACAAGCCATTCGAAAAGCAGTTGCAAAGCCAGCACCGAAGAGTTTGAAGCCGAACAAAGCTGCGGTCGCTGTGAAAAAGCAAGCTACACAACCTGCTAAAAAGTTAGCGGTTGCGAATTCCAAAGTGAAGCCTCAGCTCAAGAGTCAAGCTGCAAAGCCAACGAAGCTGAATGTAACTAAAGAGAAAAGCGCACCGGTAGCTAAGAAACAAGAAATTACGCAGCGTAAGCAATCGCAGAAAGTAAGTGCTGTTCTCAACCAAGCAAAGAAGCCGAGCGTTTCTTTGGGTGAAGCTAAGAAGATTGAAAAAACTACGCAGCTGAAGGGCGTGAAAGAGGTCACCCAATCTGCCGGTAAAGCTGTGTCTGAAGTTTCGAAGTCGGACAAAAATAAGCCGAAAGCAAAGCTTGGAGAGGCGGCAGTTGTAGTAGACTCAGTGCCAGCTCGCTCAGACAACAAAGCGACCAAACAACAGCCTCAGCCAGAGGCTAAATTGGTAGCTACAAGTGGTAAAGCTGCGCTAGAGACTCAACCTTCGTCCAAAAGGTCTGCAGCGCTTCGTAGCGTTGATGGAGCCTCAGCAGTAGAAAAGTCTCAAAGCACAAAGGGTAAAAAGAAGACGAGTTCCGCCGAGAGTGACGAAAAATCTCAAGATTCGGATTTGGAAGATGTTGATGCATCGCCCGACTTTGACGCTGAACTCGATGACGTAGGACCCGACCTTGATGCTGAACCCGAAGAGGGTGGCACTGGGTCTGAGGATGATCTGTTTGCAAGCGATGATTTTAACTCTGAGCAGGCTGAAGAAGAGGATCTTGACTCTTCGCTGGGTCGGAGCAACGATCCTGTTCGAATTTACCTCCGTAAAATGGGCCAAGTGGCACTTTTGTCCCGTGACGGAGAAGTTGAGATCGCAAAGAAAATTGAAAACGAAGAGAACAAGCTGCTTCAGCATCTTGTGAATTTGAGGCTTGGTATCAGACACATAACTGATATTGGGCAAAAGTTTTTAGACGGTACAATTAAGGCAAAAAATCTCGTCAAAGGCTTTGATGATGAACAGGATCAGGCTACTGACGAAGGTCAAACTGCTCGCGTAAGGGCGCTTGTTGAGGGGTTTCTCCAGCAGGCTCAGTTAGCACTCGAGCTAGAGGATAAATATGGATTTGAGCATATAGAAAATGCGACGCCAGCAGACAAAGCGGCTTTGACTGAAGCACGGTCTCAAATGTTCGAGCTCGTCAAGGAAATTAACATCAACCGTCGTATCATTCAGCAAATTACGTCTGAACTCGACATGCATGCAAAATCTGTCGCAGATGTAGAGAAAGAACTCAACAAGCTCCGTTATCGAACTCGTATGGATGAGTCTAAGCTACGAGCGTATGCTGATGCTGATTCACCTAGGCCGCTCGAAGTGAACTTTTTGTCAGAGCGTGAGTGGGAAGCTTGCAAACGTTCTTATGCAAATACCAAAACAACAATTCGCGCTAGTGAAGAAGCGTGCTTCATACAGCGCAAGGAAATACCGAAAATTTACCAAATCGTCAGTACGGCGAACCGTCAAGCTGAGGATGCAAAACGTGAGTTGATTGAAGCGAACCTTAGACTTGTTGTTTCCATAGCAAAAAAATACATGAACCGTGGTTTGCAATTTCTCGACCTTATTCAGGAGGGCAATATTGGCCTAATGAAGGCGGTCGAGAAATTCGAATACCGCAGAGGATATAAGTTCAGTACATATGCAACCTGGTGGATTCGTCAGGCGATTACCCGCGCGATTGCAGATCAGGCAAGAACTATTCGTATTCCAGTTCATATGATCGAAACCATCAATAAAATGGTTCGAACAAGCCGATATTTGGTTCAGGAGATGGGACGCGAGCCTACACCTGAGGAAATCGCTCAAAGAATGGATATGAGTCTGGAGAAGGTTCGCAAGGTAATGAAAATTGCACGTGAACCTATTTCTCTTGAGGCGCCCATTGGTGAAGAGGAAGACAACCATTATGGTGACTTTCTTGAAGACAAGACACGTGGAGCACCAGTTGACATTGTTGCTAATCAGAGTCTGTCAGACCAAACGAAGAAGGTACTTGCCACCCTCACTCCACGCGAAGAGAAAGTTCTCAGAATGCGATTTGGTATTGGTGAGAGAACCGACCACACGCTCGAGGAAGTTGGGCAGAGCTTTGATGTGACGAGAGAGCGAATTCGTCAGATTGAAGCAAAAGCACTCAGAAAGCTCAGGCATCCTTGCCGTTCGAAAAAGCTAAAGGCTTTCATCGAGAGCTGATTATTGCAGTGCGATGAAAAAAAAAGCACCGGGGTTATAGACCTCGGTGCCTTTTTTTTATTTCTAGCCCTGCTCAGGAAAAAAACTGGCGCTCCACTTCGATTGCAACAGAGCCAGTAAAGTGGCTCAGAGGTACGAAGGCTTTGTGCAGAGTGAGCTTAGCGGCTCGAACTCCAGGGAACTCACTGTGAATGAGTTCTAGTACGCGTTCGGCGAGGTATTCAAGTAGATTTATTTTGCCCAGATTTTCGATTGAACTTTGTACACGCTCAATAATTTTACTGTAATCGACAACGTTTTCTAGGTTGTCTTTTGTGTCTCTGTAGGGCACCTGTACGCTCAAATCTACTCTCAAATTTTGTCCAACTTTTTGCTCGTGTGGATTCGCCCCCAAGTAGAGGAATGTGTAAACATCACGAATGTGAATCCAGCAATACTCAGCTTCACGGCTTTGGTTCATCATGCTCTATTTCCTTGCAAGATTCGTATCAGCCACTTTTCTTCACTGATATGCTCCGGTATTGGTTAATTGACAAGTATTTGAAGAATCCTCGAACAAATATCTTTGACAGGAAGCAGACTATGGCTGAAATGAATTTACCTTTATCAGAAATTGGTCGTGAGCATATCAAACTGAATGACAAGTTTGGTGCTCACAATTACCATCCACTGCCAGTCATTCTCTCACGTGGCCAAGGTGAATGGGTGTGGGATGTCGATGGCAAGCGCTACCTAGATATGTTGAGTGCCTATAGTGCGGTTAATCAAGGGCATATCCATCCTCGCATGCTTGCCACTTTAACTGAACAGGGACAGCGTATCACCCTAACGTCAAGAGCCTTCTACAATGACCAAATTGGTCCATGGCTGAAAGAACTGACGTCCCTTTGCGAGATGGACAGAGCACTCCCTATGAACTCAGGTGCAGAAGCTGTTGAAACAGCTATCAAGGTTGCTCGTAAGTGGGGCTATCTCGTTAAGAAAGTGCCTCATAATTCCGCTGAAATAATTGTCTGTGACTCTAATTTTCACGGGCGGACAACTATGATTGTCGGATTCTCCTCCGATGACCAATACCGTGCGAATTTTGGTCCTTTTACGGGAGGATTTAAAATTATTCCCTATGGCGATGCGGAGGCTCTTCGAAAAGCAATTACACCAAACACTGTGGGCTTTCTGGTGGAACCAATTCAGGGTGAAGCTGGCGTGATTGTTCCTCCTGATGGCTACCTGTCTGAATGTGACAAAATTTGTAAGACCAACAATGTGCTTTTGATGGTAGATGAAATTCAAACGGGCTTGTGTAGAACTGGAAAGTTGTTTTGCTTTCAACACGACAATTGCAAGCCTGACCTGCTCATCCTTGGGAAGGCTCTCGGAGGTGGTTTCTATCCAATCTCCGCCGTAGTTGGTTCCGATAATGTACTTGGACTTCTCAAGCCCGGAGATCATGGTTCTACCTTTGGAGGCAACCCTCTTGCATGTGCATTGTCTCGGACTGCTATCAACATTTTAGTGGACGAACAGCTAGCATCTCGATCCCACGAAATGGGTGAACTTTTCCGCACGCGTTTAAAAAAATCACTACCCAGAACTGTTGTTAAGGAAGTGCGGGGGCGAGGTCTTTTGAATGCCATCGAATTGTTGCCGGAAGCCGGTCCAGCGCGTCTGTTTTCTGAACAACTCGCTTTGCGTGGTGTTTTAGCAAAGGAAACGAGAGACACGACAATCCGGTTCGCACCTCCACTCGTTATCAGTGCTGAGGCTATGGAATGGGCCTTGTCACAGATTGAAGAAGTTTTCTCAGTGCGAAGAGCGGCTCACTAGCTTGCTGCATCAAGTTGACCGAGGTTTGCACTTTTCTCAGCTTCGCTATCATCCTTTGTTTCTGTTGCTGCTGTTCGACCTTCCACGCGTGCTGCGAGCGAGTTTAGCGCGTCTGAAAAAGCAGTTTTTATTGTTTCATCGTTGGCTGGCAATTCGATGTTGATCCAGTTTTGTGAGGATAGTTGAGTCTTGGGTTCTGGATGCTTGCCCAACTCTGAATTTATCGGCGGGCCAAAGAGGAGGCAAGGGGTTCCTTTGGTACTGACTTGAATTCTTCGTTTCAGTCCGCTCGAAATCGCGTTAGAGCAAATAATGTATTCGTAATTTCGTTTGTGAAGAAGTTCAAAAAAAGTATGGACATGATTCGCCAGAGATACATTATATCCCATTTCTTGAAGCAACTTGAGAAAGCTTGAGGCAGATGAATCACTTTGCTCAGAGAACTCTCCAATCAGGACGTTTCCAACTGACGGTAATAAGTCTCTCACAGTGTGCTTCGTCAGTAGTCCAGTCGATTGAGTCCGCTCACGTAGCGATTTGTTCATTGTCAGCATCAGCAACTTATTGAACTCATTGTGGTCAATTGGGAACGTCAGATACGACGAAAAACCGAGGCGTAATGCTGTAATCGTTTCTCCACGTCTTGGAGAACTGCTGGCTAACATCATGGGGACTTTATATGATCGAATGTGGCTTATAGCCTTTTGAGTTGTCTTATTCTTTAAATTGATCTGGCTGCCGGTGACGAACATGGCGCAAGTATTTTGTGCGATGAATCTGAAGTCTTTTATCTGGTTAATTGAGTACCATTCTATTGTAAGTGCGGGTGAGGCGAGGAACAGTTCGTTGACCTCTGGGTGTTCGGCTTTGTCCCCTATGAGAACTAATTTGTCGGGAAGCTCTCGGCTGGAGAGTTTAAAATCGATGCTTCCAGTTTGAGTTTTGGCTGCTGCAACAGAGACAAAAACTCTAGAGAATTCATTTGGGCTTAGTTCGTTTTCGCTGAATGAATGCAATGCCATAATTGGATTGTAGTGTAGCAGAAAAAGCCCGAGCGAGGGATTCCTCGTAACATCGGCGCTCTCAAACGACACGACGGAAATATTGAGTCCTTTTTTCTGTGTGTCATATCCAACGTCCAATTGGACTTTTTTCGCTGGATTACATTCCTTAAATCCTTGCACAACACCCTTAATGAGCTGTCGGAGGTGGGTTGGGTATCCGAATACAAATGAAGGACAAGTCTTTTCAATATTGAGTCTGATGCCCAATTGACTATCTAACGAGCCTTGAAGGTCTGTTAGAAACTGAAATAGATTAAACTCAATTCGATTTGTG
>JBEAPS010000358.1:0-3543 GCA_041164285.1 Pseudomonadota bacterium | reverse complement strand
AGCGCGCTTGGAATGGCTATGAAGCTCTCGCTGATCATGATTCGAACAGGGATGGAGTTATAGACAGGAAAGATAAGGTTTTCAGCAAATTGGTTGTTTGGTTCGACGGCAATGGCGACGGTGTGACTCAAAAGGGTGAGCTCAAAAAGTTAAGCCAGCTTGGTGTCACCGGTATCAGCGTCGAGTACTCAAGTGTGCCGACACTTGAACAAGCTCAGCACAAGGGTACCGAGTCCACCAACTTGGTTCTGTATAAGAGCAAATTCTATGGGAGCATGTGCCCACAGACGGGATGTGCCACCTTTGATGTTTACTTCGGCTATGACACCACGGTTCAACCTGTAGCATTGAAATGACTTTACGAGGCTCGGCTTTCGCAGCAATTGTTCCCCTTATCTCCCTCGGCGTACTCATTAGCTGTGCTCCGAGGGAGAGAGTTTTCCCAGTGCGTTCCGGTTTTTTTGTAGAGGGAAAAATAATTGATTCGGAGAAGGACGTCTCCAACCCTGTGAAGGAAGAGTGGCACTTTTTTTGGATTGACTCTGACGGAATTCGACAGAAAATCGATGAAGTCAGCTTTGACCAGACTACAGGGCAGTTTAGGTTCGAATTTCGAAGAGAAAATATGCTCTCCCAGCTTGGTCGGACTCGGTCGGAAAACCACGCGTTGATGGGACAGCTGAGTCCGCTTGAACGCCTCTCGAATGTCGGTTACTCGCGTAGTGAACTTGGCTATATCCGCTTTGAATACCTGCGCGGTCAGACGCCAGAAACAACTCGTCAGATAACTTCATACGTACAGTCGGTCGCTGGCTTTACGATGTCGGCAAGTTTGAGCAATACACGAAGCTTGAACGTCTCACCGGCAGGAATTCCAACCCAGACCGTGGGTGCTTTAAAGGTGGCAGTTAAAAACACCTCAGGCACTAGTGTCAGTGGAGCACGCCTGAGTGTCATTCCATTAGTTGTAACAGGGACTGGAGAGGCTGATATTCAACCTCTTGATTTCAGAATCGACCCTACTTTCACACCTGTGACTGCTGTTACAGACACCCAAGGGAACGCCACCGTTTGGCCAATTCCAATTGGCAAAGAACAACAATACAGATATCAAATTGTCGCCGAGGCAGACGGCCATTGCCCCAACGTTAATATTCCAAAGTTATTCTCTGATGCGACAGTCGACACTGAGATTGTTCTCAAAGCGTGCAGTCCAGACGACACTGCGAAAAAACAAGTCGAATTTTCCGCCGAATATACTTCGTCGGTCTTCACCCTGCCTCAGGATTTGGGCAATCTACCCAAAGGTACGGGCTGCACGAATCAGGAGTCAGTACTTCTTAATATGAGCAGTTTGACCTCTATTTTCAGAGGCCTATTGATTCAGGTTCATGAGGGAAATGATGCATCTGCACCTGTTGTTCTCACTCAAGTTGTTCCAGTCTTCAAGGATCAATTGAGTGTCAGTCTTCCCTCAAGTTTCGCTAATGGCACAACCCAGAGTGGCCGCTTTTTTATCAATATTAAGTCTCAACTGACGGAACTTGATCGGGCGCAAGGAATGGAAGATTTTTCTTTCGGACTACTGGGTGACAAACGAGTGAGTAGCTTTTTTGCAGATGCGCAGGATTTCGAAGTTAGAAGCTCGGCAGGAGTTGAAAATGTAATTTCTGGGCTTCTTGATTCGAAGCTAAATGTAGACTTTTTGGGATGTGAGATTGGTCAAAAGATTGGAGTGTCCGTCAACAATGATGAAGGCGGGCTCGCTCCCACTGAATTTATTCCATGTGTGATCGGTGGAACACTTTTTGACCGAGATCAACTCCGTTGGAAGGATGTTTTTCCAACGAAAACGAGTGGATTCAAAAAAGTTAGGTTTTTTTATGCAGACCGATACGGCAACCGGTCGGAAGACGATGTCGGACTTAATAAAGTCAATCTTGCTCAAAGTGATCTTTACGTCGACTCAGACCCTCCCAATGTAGCCGATATTGAACTCGGTGTGCGCACTGCAATTGTTGATAAAGACACCGCCGTGCCATTTGATGGAACTGGTGCGGAAGTGCAGATTTCTCCTGCAACACTTTCTAATTTTGTGTTTGCTTTTAGGTTGACTGGCTCAACACTTCAGTGCTTTTCCTCCAATGTCTCGAATCCATCGGAGCCTGCAGAGGGGCAGACACTTTCACGTTTTTATATTGGAACACCTCGTAACGCGTCAGTCATGTTTGAGACAGGTGTTCCGTGTGCGACGGGTTCACTTCCGCTAACCGCCGACGCTGTTGTTTTTCCAGAAGACACCTCATTACCAGCCAAGTTGAAGGTCACAATTTTTGATCAAGCAGCTAATGTTGACTCAGGCGAACTAGAAATACCACCGTGCATCGATGGCACGCCGAGTCTTGAAGGTGTCTGTTGGAAAAACGACGATTCTGAATGACGCATGCCAATAGACAGGTGGCTCTAGCTGAAGCTAGAATGGCTCTTGAAAACCTGGGAGGCATAGGTGGTGCTGTTTTGTGCAAATGTGTTGCGCCTGTGGGTGATCAGCGTTCTGCTCATGACAGTTCAGATTGCAGCATTCGCACAGGACGAACCAACGACGCAGTCGACTGGATTGGTTGCGGAAGATATCAAAAAAGAGGTGTCAGCTGCTACTTCAGGAAAAGTAGCGAAGGTCCGCAGTGGCGTAGTGGTTCGTGTTGTCGGAAAAAATCTGCGGCTGAATTCTGCTCAATTCAAAGACGTTGCCCCCAAACAAGTGTTCCTTATAGAGGGTGCTCAGCCAGGCACTGTGGCCGCAAGGATTGAAATAGCAAAACTCTCAAAGTCCAAAAAAACTGCGATTGCACGAGTCCTTAAGTTTGAGTCAGTGACTCAAATTAACGAGCTTGTGAACCTTTTCTTTTACACCGAGAAAGATTTTCTTCTCAGACAGCTAAAGCAGGTATCTGCGCAAGTGTCGACGAGTTTGCCTCTTGGCCGCAATCCAACATTCATTTCTTCTTTACTAGTGGGAATGAGGCAATCAGTGGCTACAAATATTATCACTGGAGCCGAGATCAATCAGAATCTCAACACAGTGTCAGGAGAGCTTAGTCTATTTATGCCAGCATCGGTTTCATTGCTGGTAAATAAGTTTGGCTTGCACGTGAGCTATCAGGCCGCAATTCCTGCAACTTTGATTGCTGGCGTCGTATCGGGGAAACAAGATCAAACAATCAAAATAAGTGAAAATCTTGTTGAGCCGTCGATCGTTTTTCGCTCTGGATATAGTGATAAAAATTTATCAAGGTATCAAGTCGGCATCGGCTATCGACTCAGTGATAATAATTTCAAAATTGAGAGTGGGACAGGAACCGGAAACACTGAGATTAGCTTAAAGCAAAATGGCCCTTTCTTTGGACTATCTGCAGATTTTTCGTTGCTTCCGTTTTTATATTTTGGGCTAAAATCCCAAGCTGGGATTCCGCAAACCTACAAAGCCACCGATTCGAGTATCGATAGCACTCTTGAGGGCAAATGGAATGTATACAATGCACA
>JBEAPS010000357.1:0-8884 GCA_041164285.1 Pseudomonadota bacterium | reverse complement strand
GAGTTTCCAGTGTTCCCGATACATCTCCGAGCAGCAAGCGGTAGAGCATTGACTTGAATGAATCTCTTGTTTCTCTATCCCAAACAAAACAAGGATTGAGGTCAATCATTGAGAGAGCAAGTGTGTCTTCGGATAAGAGAATGTTTCCAGGATGTGGATCTGCCCAAACGATTCCCTTGTCAAAAAGAAGATGAAGATAAGACGAGATAAGTCGGTCTGCAATATCGCGTCGTTCGAGATACCTCGTCTGGACCGTACGGGTGATTTTTGAGCCAGGCATTCTTTCCATGAAAAGATATTTTTGGTCGGTCTGGAAGTATTTCGGGATCGCGACTTTTCTTTCATTTCCAAGCGCAGCTCTGACAGTGTCTGCATTGATTTGCTCTCTGCGAAAATCGAGTTCTGTCGAACATTGTCGGAAGTATTGGGTGATACCTCGGAGCAATGCATCACACATGCCTTTCAGTTCTATCCGCAAAGGTTCACCCAAAGAGCTGTCTTCAGTGACACGTTTCTGAATTTTTCTTGCTATGTGAGTCAGATGAGCTGCCTGAATTTCGAGGAGTTCAGTGAGTCCTGGTCGCTGAATTTTTATAAGAATAGTTGTGACTCCCCACTTCTTGAACCCAGCCTCATTGAGTTTAAGTTCATAAATTGCGCCGACGCTCGCGGCTGCAAAGTGGGGGATAGGGTTGCTCGGCAGATCAAGGAATTCCATCCACTGCGACTGAACGTCCTCCTGATTGAGTATATCAAGCAAGTAGGCGTAGGACTTCTCGACGCTAGGAAACACACCAGAAGCAGCATCTTGACTGGTTCTGAGCTCGCGAGCCAGTGCTGGGGGACACATTTCTGAGAGAACTTGCGCGGTTTTCAGGTAAAGACCTCCGAGCTCCTGAATTGCAATGGACGTAAGTTTACTCGGGGTTAACTGGCTTTTCGGTGTACAAATCATTGCGATAAATGTATTGAGACTTGCCTCTGGCGGGACAAGTTGCAGTATATCTTCTAGGAATGGGAGTATGACTTTTGCTCGCGGCTCGTTTTCGAGAATCTCTCCAATTCTGGGTATTGCGAACTGATGGAAGAGGCTTCTCATCAGTAAATCCGCAAATCGGCCCAGTTCCGCGCGGTCTTCTTCAGTCATTTTAAAAATTGCTGTGTAGCATTGCTCTCGTACCTCAGGAAACAAGGCACCCGCTTTCTCTGAGAGTGCCGGAATAAACTTGAGTACCTCAGCAAGCTTTTCGCCAGCGCCCCCGAACTCATTTTTGAGTAGCTCGAGATTGATGAAAATGCAGACCAGTTTGGGATTGGAGCCAATGAGTCGCGCAATTGTTTTTAGCGCAGGCTCCAGAACGCGAACGAGAACGACATCCGACTGTGTGCTACCAAAGTCCTTGAGATTGAACTGTTGAGTGATGGCGTCCAACGAACGTTCGACATCGTTTAAAAGGTCGCGCCCTGCTAGACTGCCAAGCAAGCTGAGACTGTCACGCCCTGCTTTGAGCTTCTTGAGCGAACGTTTTGTAATTTTTGGGTCTCGGGCGATTTCGATAAAAAAACCTGTAATAACTCGAGCATACAGAGCGGGATTGCCCTCGATTGCCAGAGCTATTGGTTTGACCCATTCGAACTCATCGTTATTTATATGCCTGGAAGAACTATTTTTTTTCTTCTTTTCGCGGCTTTTTTTTTGTTTGACGATCATGCAAGAGTCCGAGTTGATAGTGGCCATGTGCTCTCGTTGATTCGGATCAAAGTCTGACTATTTTCAGAGCAAAAAAAATGACGATCGTGACGGTGTATAAACCGAATTGTTGAGAAATCATCTTTCAATTATCTGAAATTCCTGTGGATTTTTCTTCTGTCAAGCTAGCTGGGCTTCGAGAATACCTTGTGGCCGCTCAATATCTCAACTTGCTGACCGAAAGGTAAGGGTGTAGGGTGTGTGTACAACTTTAAGTTGTACAGAGATCCAGTCAGCGGATGTTGGGTTGAGCACAATTAAGGAGGCTCCAATGAATTTAACCTCGAAGACTCGCTTTGGTTTGAAGGCCCTGATGGACATTGCCTATCACCACAGAGTTGGGCCTGTCCAAAGACGCCATATTGCTATGCGTCAAGGTATTCCAACGGATTACATGGACCAAATCCTTATGCGGTTGCGAAATGGTGGGTTGATTCAAAGCCTCCGAGGGCGCGAAGGTGGTTACCATTTAGCGCTTGAACCTGAAGAGATCAGTGTTTGGGACGTGTTGTCTTCTGTTGAAGACGAACCTTATTCTGCTGGCGAGCACTGTCCCGAAGACAGCTTGGCCTACGCAACTGAGTGCATCACCGAGCCAGCCTGGGACGCAGTCTCTGGCGCTATTGTTCAGAAGCTGAAAGGAGTGTCCCTGGCGCAGTTGTTAGCTGACGCGGAGAGCAGGATTGTTGCGAAGGGACTTGACCCAGTCGATTTGATGGAGCAGCGTCCGAAAGCTTCCTCGCAGCATGGTGCAACGCGGAACATTATGACAGTCGCACAGGGCTCGTAATTGAGCGATCGCTATGAGGTTCAGTTGCGCAAAACTACATTCGATTGCGCATGCAAGGAGTCTTTGTTAGCCCCTTGGGTATCGCCGGAGCGGAGTTGCGAGAGACGTGCGCGCTGATGGTTTATCTACGGGGTATTCATGTATCAACTCGGTGCTCAATTAAGAGCTGACTTTCCAATTTTCTCTCACAACGTTCGAAAATGTATGGACGGAGTGGAGAGACCGCTTTGCTACCTTGACTCCGCTGTTTCCACGCATAAGCCAAAGCCAGTGATCGACTCACTGGTCGACTTTCTTTCCAAAGACTATGGTTCTGTTCATCGTGGGGCCTATCAACTGTCGGTTCGAGCTTCCGATGCCTATGAAGCTGCACGTGCACGGGTCGCAAGGTTTATTGGAAGTTCGGTCAAACCAGATCAAGTTATTTTTACGCGTGGCACCACTGAGTCTCTTAATATACTTGCGCATGGTCTCGCTCAATTGAGGCTGAATGCGGATAGTCGGATTGTTGTTACTGAGATTGAGCACCATGCAAACCTAGTACCGTGGCAACAGGCAGCACTGGCTGCTGATTGTGAGATTGCCTACATCCCGTTGGCTGGAGTTCAAGGTCGTGAATTGCGCCTTGACCTCAATGCTGCTGCTAGGCTCATCACAGGCAACACAGCCATTGTTTCGTTGGCGCATGTGGGTAATGTTTTGGGTCAGGTAAATCCCGTACGTGAGATAGTTGACTTAGCGAAAAAGCAGGGCGCAGTCGTTGTACTCGACTGTGCTCAAAGTATGACCTGCTTCGATGAAAATCCCTTTGATTGGGGCGTGGATGCGATCGCATTCAGTGGGCACAAGCTCTATGGCCCGACAGGCATAGGCGTGTTGGCTTTGCGCAACTCGTTGCTCAACGACCTTCCACCTCTGCTCACGGGAGGAGGGATGATCTCCTCGGTGACGCTGTCTGAATCAACTTGGGCGAAGGGTTATACAAAGTTTGAAGCTGGCACTCCGCCGATCGCTGAAGCTGTTGCTTTAGCCAAGGCGTTGGATTGGCTTGATGAAGCAGGACGCTCGAATATTCATTCCCATGCAGCGCGGCTGGCGAAAAAATTTGCGACTCATATTCAGTCTATTCCGGAGATTGAGCTTTTTTATCCGGGAACAGGATTGGAGACGATAGTATCGTTTCGGCACAAGACACTTCATGCACACGATTTAGCTACAATTCTTGATGACAAGAACGTTGCTGTTCGCGCTGGCCATCACTGCGCGTGGCCCTTGGTTCAGAAGCTGGGTGTAGACGCTCTCGTACGCGCGAGCTTTGCCGCATATTCAGATGAGGACGACGTTGAGCAGGCAATTGAAGCTATAAAAGAAGCTACATTTATATTGAAATAATTTCGTAATTTTTTATATCTCTCTGGTGTGCCTCTAAATTCGTCGCATCGCTGTGTCGACCATGTTAGAGGGCAGTAGTTGTCTGGACGTTACTGAATTTGCAGGAAATTTCAGGTAAAAGTTCAACAATTCAATCGACAGGTGAGGTATGTACCAAGAATCTGAAATATCTAGGGAAACTCCAAATCTTGGTGAGCTTTACCAAGAAATCATCGTCGAGCACTCGCGTCGCCCTCGCTGCAAGGGCCGTATCGAGGGTTGTCAGTTTTGCCTTGAAGGTAAAAATCCACTCTGTGGTGACAACATTACTTTGTATTGCCAGCTTATTGCCCCGAAGACCTCGAGTGATGAGCCTCGAATCAAGGTACACTTCGAAGGCAGCGGATGTAGTATCAGCCAGGCCAGTACGAGCATGATGTGCGACTCAGTTGCAAACAAATCGGTCACCGAGGCTCGCTCACTGATTTCGAGAGTTGAGGGTATTTACACAGGGCGAACCGAGTTACTTTCCGAAGAAGATCTTGAAGACGACGTTGAAGCTCTTCAAGGAGTCAGTAAGTTCCCCGTGCGAATTAAATGCGCAGCTTTGCCTTGGAAAACACTCGAGCTTTTGCTCAACGAAAACTTTGACGAGCAAGGACGGCAGCGTTCGCAATCGTCGGCATGCAAATTCGATGAGCCCTGTGCGGCTCACAAGCGTAAGCTGAAGGTCATCACATCGGAATAAACTTTTTAGATTAACTTTTTCTATTAGCTAAACGGAGACAATAAATGCTGGTTATTCAAGATCTGAAAGCCACGGTGGGCGATAAAGAAATCCTCAAAGGCATCAACCTGGAAATTCCTGCAAACGAAATTCATGTGATTATGGGGCCGAACGGTGTTGGAAAATCGACCATGGGTCATGTCTTGATGGCTAATAAATCTTATACCCAGACAGCCGGAAGAATTTTTCTGGACGGTTCAGATATCACTGATCTCGACACAGCTGAGCGAGCGCGAGCTGGTTTGTTTCTCGCATTCCAATATCCGGTATCAATCCCAGGTCTGAGGGTGTCTGAATATCTGAGAAACCTATACTGCCTGAGGCACAATGTGCAGATTGGAGTTGCAGAGTTCAGAAAGATTGTCCGAGAAAAACTCGACTTGCTCAAGATTGATCGCTCTGCATTAAGCCGTTACCTCAATGACGGCTTTTCAGGAGGCGAAATGAAGCGCGTCGAAATGCTTCAACTTGCCTTAATCAAGCCTAAGGTTGCGATTCTCGATGAGATCGACTCTGGCGTTGACGTCGACGCTCAGAAAACGGTCGCAGAAGCAATCAGCACTCTGCGCGAAATCGATGGAACTTCGTTTGTCATTATTACGCATTACCAGCGACTGCTGAACTTCGTAAAGCCAGACAAGGTTCACGTTGTGCTCGATGGGAAAGTGACACGAAGCGGTGACATGAGTTTGGTTCAGTCGCTTGAGCGAGAAGGTTATGACTGGGTCAGACAGTCGAGCGTAGCTGCTGCATCACTTTCTTGAGTTGGAACAATAAAATCAGTTCAGAAATATACAGAACGGGTGAAACAGTGAACGATAAAAACAACGTCCATGACTTTGATGACTACAAGTACGGTTTTCATGTACCGGAAAATTACGTATTCAAAGCTGCCAAGTCGAAAGAAGGCTTGACTCGTGACATGGTAATTGAGATCTCAAAGTTTAAGAGAGAACCTGAATGGATGCTCGAGCGCCGTTTGGCCGCGTTCGAGATTTTCAATGAAAAACCCATGCCTACATGGGGCGATACAAAAGCGTTGAGTGAAATAGACTTCAGCAATATTCATTATTTTGTTCGTCCTACGGAACGAGTCGGTACAAGTTGGGATGAAGTACCTTCAGAAATCAAAGATACTTTTGAACGCTTGGGAATTCCTGAAGCCGAACGAAAGTTCCTTGCCGGAGTGTCGGCTCAGTTTGAGTCCGAAGTCGTTTATCACAGCATGCAAAAGCGGCTTGAAGATCAGGGTGTTTTGTTCTTTGATATGGACACAGGACTTAGACAGTACCCTGAAATCATTGAAAAGTATTTTGGAACGGTGATTCCTTCTGAGGACAATAAGTTCGCCGCACTGAACACGGCCGTATGGTCGGGAGGGAGCTTTATCTACGTTCCCAAGGGAGTGAAGGTTGATATTCCTCTGCAAGCTTACTTCCGCATCAATACGGAAAATATGGGACAGTTCGAGAGAACGCTTATCATTGCAGATGAGGGTTCAAGCGTTCATTACATTGAGGGATGCACCGCACCAGTGTACAGATCCGATTCATTGCACTCAGCTGTTGTTGAACTCATAGCCCTCAAAGGTGCAAAAATCCGGTATACAACAATTCAAAATTGGTCGAAAAATATCTTTAATCTAGTTACGAAGCGCGCATATGCATACGAAGATGCTGTTGTTGAATGGGTTGATGGTAACATTGGCTCCAAACTCACCATGAAATATCCGGCCGTTTATTTGATGGGACCTCGAGCACGTGGTGAAATTCTTTCCGTAGCGTTTGCAGGCAACGGAATGCACCAGGATGCAGGTTCGAAAATCGTTCATGCAGCACCAAACACAACAAGTGTTGTTACTTCCAAATCGATTTCTAAGTCAGGTGGAGTGACGACGTATCGTGGCCTGGTAAAAATTCCCAAGGGTATGACAGGTTGCAAGAGCAAAGTTCAATGCGATGCATTGCTCATGGACGCTGACTCGCGCTCAGACACCTATCCGACCATTGAAATTGAAGAGAGAGAAAGTGTTGATGTTGGTCACGAGGCGAGCGTTAGTCGAGTTGGTGAAGATCAGATCTACTACCTCACCAGTCGCGGCTTTAGTGAGCGACAGGCAACATTAATGGTGGTGAACGGGTTCATAGAAGAATTTGTGAAAGAACTGCCAATGGAATACGCGGTAGAACTCAATCGTTTGATTGAAATGGAAATGGAAGGGGGAGTGGGCTGATGAACAATCTTCAAAGCCGGCTGTTGTCCGTTGGTGAAACAGTCAACTCGCTTGCCACAGTTCCACTGATGCCGGAGGAAAACTGGCGCAGAACCGCTCCTGATCACTTCTTTTTGCCACCAGACCATGTGGTCAACAGTTTTGGTCAGACAGTTGTAGGTGCACCTCTGCTTGCGCCGTCATACAAGATCCACTTCAAAACTTTGAGTGCGGCAGAGCTCAAAGAACAAATTTATTCTGTCCTGCATTCGAGTGATTTGCAGGACAAAAAAGTCGACTTTGAGCTCGATGAATCTAGGGTAGTTCTCGTGAGACTCATGAACGGCTCAGTGATAGTTGCCTCAGCTCAAGCGGCTGATGCTTGGGTGGGCCGAATTGAAATTGCTTCGCGACCTTCGCGTCCTGAACCGTTGATCAGAAATAGTTCGATCAGTTCAGCTTTGGCTGAACGCCTTCAAGTCAGCGCGCCAAGTGAGCTCATTATTCGTATTCCTCGCATTGAAAAGACTCCGTTACTCGTTGTCGACATTGAGACGGAGTCTGCATTCAGTCAGTCTCATGCAAACATTTCAATTGACCTGGCAGATGGTGCTGCTGCCGAATTGGCTGTTTTTCATGGTCAACAGCCATTTGCTCACCATCGAGTCACACTGAGAGTTGGTCGTGATGCATTACTCACCCAGTTGTGGGCGCATTTGGGTCGAAACTCCGATGCTAGCGGCAAAATGTTGGTTGAGCGCAAAGTGCGACTTGAAACCGGAGCCCGCTTTTTCGATGCCTCTGTGTTTGTGCCATCAGATTTGTTGCGAATCATGAGTGTCATTAGCGCTGAGGCGGAACGCTCATTAGCGCAGTGCGCCACCACAATTGTGGCAACCGGCCAATCAGTTGCCGACTACGAGCCGCTTCAGGATCATCTCGCACCGCGCTCTGAATCTCATTTGCGAGCACAAATGATTGCAAGCCAGAGGGGTAAGGCCGTATTCCAAGGACTCATCAACGTCGAACGCGACGCATTGGGAACCAACTCGTCCCAGGTCAACAAAAATTTGCTTATGAGCAAAAGAGCACGCATCGACTCAATGCCGAAACTCCGCATTCTCCCAGATGAGGTTGCTTGCAAGCACGGAAGTGCAACGGGTGAAATTGATGCTAAACAGGTTCACTATCTCATGACGCGCGGCTTCAACGAGCGAGCCGCCAAAGAACTTGTTGCACGTGGTTTTTGTTTGGAGGGATTGAAGCACCTGAGCGAAGAGTCCCCCATGTTGGCATGGGCGACACAATTGCTTAACTACGGGTTAGAACAGGCGCTGAAATGATCGAGTATTTTCCTGCGCTGCCTTATGCGGAATTGAGTGAGTCCAAACCGTCCGTCTGTATGGTCGATGGCTTTTCGATTCTTCTTGCTCTTGATTTGCAGGGGCAGGTACATGCATTTGAAAATAATTGCCCGCACGCGGACAAACCACTTCAAGCAGGCCGCTGGACGGCTGAAACTCTTGAAATACTGTGCCCCTTCCACAAAGCTGTATTCGACGTAGGTAACGGCGGTCGAGTGAAATCTGGGCCCGCCTGTGTTCCCATTCAGGTATTTGCAACTGAACTGCGAGAACACGGTGGTAAGCAAGTTGTATTCGTCGGTGTTGACAATTCCGACTGAGCTTTGTGAGGTGGACTTGGGCAGAGTTTTGTTCGAAAGAGTCAGCCTCAGATTTTTTCATTGAAAAGAAAATTCTAGGAGGCTTGGGGGATGACGAGTTTACTTGCAGGGCAATCCACTCTCTATGGAAGCTCCCGCTCGCCCTTTGCGCGCAGAGTGAGGCTTGCTCTTTTGTCTCGATCGATTCCTTTCCAATGGAAAGAACTCTCGCTCTCTGAGATCTTTCCTCCCAGCCCAGAATTGTTGCGGGTGAATCCCATGGGACTTATTCCTGCATTTGAATCGTCTAC
>JBEAPS010000356.1:0-7824 GCA_041164285.1 Pseudomonadota bacterium | reverse complement strand
GAAACTGTAGAGCCTGAAAAACTGCGAGGAAACGCAGTAGGAGGAGCAGCACGCAAACCAGATAAAGGGGGTGTGCCGGCGAATCCCGCTGTATCTCTGCCGAAAAAGTTAGTTCCGCTCAGACGTTAGTCAGCAGCAGATTTACATTTTAAGTATCGGTTGAGAAGTTCGTCCATGCTCGTTAATAAGTTCTTGCTCTCAATTTCTAATTCGTCGTCTCTTACTTTGGGAGACTTTGGTACTTCTCTGAGTGCATTCCAATAAGCATCGAAGGTCTGGTATTCATCTTTGCCCCAATCGTATTCATCATATGCCTTTGCAAGGGCATCGCGGGCTGGCTTGTTTTGTTGTTCTTCATTTGCGTTGGGTTGGAACACTGACATGATGGCGACACGAGTGTCAGTTCCAAGTTCCTGCCGAGCAGAATAAATTTTACTTGGCAACCGGTCGCTCGGAAGGCCGTCGGTGATGAGCACCATCAAGCCGGGGCGGTCGTCGCCATCCTTTTTTACTTCGCTAGACACTAAAAGCTTATAAGCAGCCTCAAAAGCAGTCGCGTATGGTGTCAACCCGCGCGAAGTGTGTGTGAACTTCAACATGTTCCAAATTTGGTCGCGCCAACTCTCACTGTAAGCAATTTTTGATACATCTGTCATGACGTCGGGAAGACCTGTAGCAGCCCCATTGTGGAGTACATGCTTTGCCAAGTCACTTTCGTCGACGGGAGCATTCCTAGCCAAACCTGCCGGGGCGAAAGGGAAATGTGCAACTCCAACATCAATTCCCTTGAAGTCCGGATTTTTGACTCGCGCCTCTGCTGAAGCTTTCTGAAGCTTCTTGATAGCAAGAAAAACTGCAACTTGCCTGTCAGTGTAAACGTCGCTTGCATCAAGAAAGTTTAAGTTTTCGTTATCCAGAAGGTGGAATTGACCACTGAAGCTCTTGACTGGATCTGTGCCCGAGGTGTTCTTCGGATTCTGGACGTCTGAGGGGTCTGCGTTGTTTGAACCAGTGTTGTCAATCACGAAAGCAATTCGCAGTGGACGAACTGGCTCGGTGCAAGGCGCAAGCTCAGCTGCGAGAACTTTTTCGCGCACAGGTATAGGAGAAACAGAGCCAACGTATGATGAATTCAAATCGCTGCTGCATGAAGTGAGTGCGGAAACCACGGCGAAAATGGAAGCAAGTGACAATTGAGTCAGATAGATCTCTCGCAGCTTCATTTGATTCCCCCATACAACTTTCTGTAACCTCACCTCATCGGCAATTGGGGGGAGAAACTTAAGGTACTTGCTCCAAAAATCCAATACCTTTGAGCACTTCGGGAGTTTTTTCAGCCTCACCATAAACCCGTGACCAATGAGCTGAAACTGAGCCTTCCCAATAGGGTCTACCAAGACCATTTGCCGAGTTATCCATGAGCTGCTGTTCAAAACGTGATTCAACGGTTAGTACGTTCTCAGTTTTAGACGCCGGGTCATTGAAGGTGACCTTAAACTCCTGTGGGAAACAATGTTTGCTTTCAGTGCAATAGTCTTTGTTACCTAAAATTTTTACGTTTTTAAGATGCGATACTTTGCCACTTGCCGCGTCCCAGAGCTCCCCCTGTGCCTCGTTTAACTGTGCTTTCTCCGCAATCTGATAGAGCATGAGGGATTGTCCGTTTGTAAACGAAAGTCCGAACCATTTCCATCCCACATTCATCACGCTTTGCACATGTACCTCGTGGTCGAACCAAAGTTGTCCGCACACACGCTCAATGACTGGCGCACCATTTTGATCTTTGCCCACCCGTTGCCCACTCGCAAACACTCTAGGATGAGTGTAGTAAAAGTTTCCCGACGTTGCTGTCTTTTTAAGAAAGCCACCTTTACCGTGGTACCAGAATTGGTTTTTGGGAAGTGAAAGGTGTAAAAGATACTCGGTTCCCTTCACATCAAAACGCAAATCCCAAGCAAGATGTTTTGAAAAATTACCCAATTGTGTCAATCGCCAATGCCCAAGAGTTATGTTCAAAAAGTTTTGTTTAGCAAAAGCAAGTGGATTAAACGATCCTAACTGCGAAAATGATGTAAACTTCTCAGATGAGCGATGTGTTTTTTTTGCTAGTTCTGCCTCAGCACTATGTGCAAGCAATCCTTTCGGATCGGTTTTGTCTGACAGAAAGAATGTCGATTGAATCGCATACTCGGGTATTCGCTCTTTCAAAAGACGATCGACATCAGCGCTTTCACATGATTTTTCTGTTTCCTGATTCCAAAGATGTCCAGTAAAATACCACCATTCGAGTTGTGTAGGAGTGTGTGCTCCATGAAACTGTCGTACTTCGATTTGCTGGCGCATTAGTTCCACTGAAGCATCCATAACGTCTATTTACTCCCGGTTGAGCGTCTTGAGTGAAATATTTTTAAGAAGACTGTAGGCCTGCATTCGACCACTCAAGAAACCGCATATTGTCGCAACGGTTAAAACAATTACGGGTAGCTCGATTGGGATTTTAAGCGTTAAAGAATACCCGAAGGAATAAAAGTTAACAGCGTAAACGAGCACTGACGCAAGGACTAGTCCACCGAACACTGAAACAAAAGCGGCAACAAATGCCAAGAGTGCAGACCAGAAAGAAAAGCGACGTAAGAGTGTTGCGTGACTCAGCCCAATCGACCAAAGCAGACTCCACTCGCGGCTTCTCAGAATGATTTGCAAATTGAGACTGCTGACTGTGGCAATGATAGCGATAAGGCCACACAATACGTAAAGCATATCAGTAATTCGGAAAGTGTTGTCAAATGTGTTCATGATTCGATTGCGCAGTTCATTTAAGCTTTCAAAACCTAGTGTTCCTCCAGATGTGTCTGCCAATCGATTGAGCTCTGTTGAAAGTAATTTAGACTCGGGTGAGTTTGGATCACTGAGATAGACGTTGCTAAACGAAGGGCGTGGCGCCGAAGGAATGAGCCGGTCGAAAACATTTCTATCGGTTAGAATGACTCCTTGATCGCTACCAAAGTCTTGATAAAGTCCGACGATCTTAAAGCAAAGGGTCAGTGATCGGATCTCGGGACAGAAAATTTCTCCAAGTGGCTCGAGTGCTGAAAAATGTACACTGACTGGCTCGGATATAAATGCGGCGCAGGGCTGCGTCTGAGTAGCTGCACATGTTTTTGCGTCTTCTGCAACACGTAAGGCAAGACTCGACTGCTCTCGAAAAGTGAGATTTTCGGGTTCAAGAATTTTTAGCGGTGTGACTTTGCTTTGCTCATAGAAGTTTGCAGACGCCAACAAAACCGACCTGTTTCGCTTCGTGGTGGAGTGGTTCATTACAGCAGGTAAAATCGTTAAACTGTCAATAGCACGAGCAGTACCTTTCACCTTAGCTTCTTCGAGAGTATCTTCCACCTGTTTGGGTAACTGTGAGCCGTTGCCGGCAACAGAGCGAATCCAAAGGTCTGCTTTCAAGGTTTCTTTCGACCACTCAACGAGAGTATGGCGGAAGCTCTCTGCCATGCCCTTAACTCCGAATGTTAGAGTGAAAGTGAGAGCCAAAACTTGGATGACGACAGCAGTTTGTGGAGCTAAAAAGATTCGAAGCTGAGACGCAAACTTTTTCTTCTGATGAAGTCTCTGTGCTGCCGAGTAAATGACAAAACCAAGCTGCTGCGCAATCATTGCAGACAGAATGAGAATTCCAAGACACGCTAAAAGTGCAGTGACTGGGATTCGATTCCAGACGATGGGAACGTTGAGACAAATGATGCAGCCGATAGTTACGGCGATTGCAACGGACATACGCTGCTTTTGGCTCAACCCAGTATCGTGAGCTTCAAAACTACCGTCACGCATAATTTGAGCAACCGGAAGTTTCGTCATTCTGTGAATTGGATGAATCGCTCCGAGGAAGCATGCTAAAAAGCCTACCGCAAAGCCATAACCTAAATCACTCATTGTCCAGTGCAGCTGAGCCGTGTCGACAAGACTGTCGTATAGATTTTTTACAGTAAATGATGCGACGTTTGCCAATAGGTGCCCACATCCAATTCCAAGGGCAGTTCCCATTAAGCTCGCAGCTAGACCGACAACTGCTGCGAGTGTTAAAAGAGGTACGATAATTTTTCGCCGAGGAATTCCGAAGGCAGCAAGCGATGCCAGAATATTAGATTGTTTTGTAATAATGAGTGAAAAAATGTGATGCACAATTGCAAATCCGATAAATAAAGCGATGAGCCCCATGAGCTGTAAATTTGTTCGAAAACTTGCTGTTACTTCAGTCAGTCGGCTCAAGCGCTTTTTATTGGAATCAACGATCATTCCCGGTGTCATCTGCGCAAATTCGTTTATTGCGCTCAAAAATGTTTGCTCAGATGTGTTGCGAGCTGGAAAAATTGCGTTGAGACTAGCCTTCTGCAGTGCTTGAGCAAGAGCTTTATTTTGCACAAGTCCGAAGACTGTTGCGACAAAGCGACAGTCTGAACCAGAGTTTTTTGAGAGGGGCATGATCAATGCGGTAAAGCGCGTGCCATTGAGCTTAAGAGTCGCGGTTCGATTTGAGGACAGTTGACATTCAGGTGACGCAAATAAAATGACATCAGCGCTGTGGTTGGTGGGCAAGTCGTTATCATTTGCTCGTAATAGTGCTGGAGACCAATAGACGGAAATCTGCACATTTTGCTCGCCTTCAATGGCAGGATCAGCCGAGGATAAGGCTGCATCGACGCTCGTGAACAGCTCTCCTCCAAACCGAGAGGCAATATTCATCAAAGATAGCGCAGCTTCAGGAGTCTCAGCTTGATAAGCATCCGACCAGTCTTCCAGTCCTCGCTGAATCGAATTTTGTTCCATTGACTCAATGGCACTTTGAGTGCCAAGTCTGATTCCGAGAGCAAGAGCAACACCCAAAGATACAGTGAGCACGGCTGTAACAAATAATTTTTTTTGTTCAAACAGGAGCCTAAAAAAAAGAACCTGCCATACGAGGTTTTTCATTTTAGGATTGTCCCGTCCTGCAGTCGTACTATCCGGTTAGCTCTCTGGGCCGCAATTGGATCGTGTGTTACGAGAAGAAGTGTGAATCCTTGTTTTCTTTGCTCTTCAAAAAGTAAATCAAGTACCGTTTCTCCAGATTTTGAGTCCAGATTGCCTGTGGGCTCGTCGGCAAGTATGATTTTAGGACGTGCAATCAGTGCCCTGGCTAAAGCCACTCTAGCTTGCATGCCACCACTCAGTTGAGCAGGTCGCTTGTCTGCAGCATGATCCAGTCCCAGTCGGGCAAGAGTTTCTCGTGCCTCTTTAATTACATCTGGAACAGAACGACGATTTTGTTCAATGGCGATCAGGGCACAGTTTTCAATCGCACTGAGTGTTGGCAGTAGATGAAAAAATTGAAAAACATAGGCAATAGAGTGCAGTCTGAGCATCTCAATTTCGTGCCGAGGCATGCGTGTGATATCTTTATCGCCAATGAGAATTTGGCCTCGTGTTGCAGACTCGAGGCCAGCAATTAAATTCAATAGAGTGCTTTTTCCGCTTCCGCTGGGTCCCATAAATGTGACCGATTCTCCAGCTGAGATATTCAAGTCAATGGAGTCGATAACAACCTGAGTGGGTGCACCAGCTCCAAGGCTGAAAGATTTGTGCAACGCATGGATACTAACAGGCAGCATTAAAAATTTAGCTCCACTGTTACGGTGACTGGAATTGAATTCGAGTTCGCGCTGGGACTCGCAATCATAGAGAGCGTAATGGTTTCTGGTCGATCTTGCCAAGGAACAGACCATTCAGGAAGAAGCGAACTAGTGAACGAAGTCTCAAAACTACCCCGCTTAAGGTTGTCGCTTTCAGGATCAAATTCAATGCTGCGTGAGCCTGCTTTCAACTTCTTAAGTGCAACGCTTTCGCTTGCTTCGCTTGACTGAGTCGAAAGCTTAATTTGGGTTGTGCCGGACTTTTGTGCGGTTTGTTCAACGCAATTCTGCGAAAATTCGCCCGTAAAAAGAATTTCAGTTGTCGTTATTGCAAGTGGCTGTGAGTCAGTCCGCGTAAGTGTGACGGTGCACTCCGGAGCGTCTGCGTTATTGGTGGACGGGCTGTCGCAGCCAAAACATCCGACGACCACTGTCATGGGGAAAAGAATGTTCTTCAAAAAACTAGTTTTTAGAAATAAATTCAAAGTTCTCTCCCGTTATGTTTTGCTGGATCAGAATCGTCTCTCCCTGACCGAATTGATTGTTAAGAATAGCAATGCTGAGAGGAACTTCTATCCACTCTTGTACCGCTCTTCGCAAAGGACGTGCACCAAACTGTGGGTCCCAGCCAGCCTCTGCCAATTTTGCAACGATATCGTCACCGAAATTTAAATTCAATTGTTGGGCTTTTAGTTTTTGTTCCAAATGTTTTAGCTGAATTCGAACAATGTCTTGGATAATTTCTTCGCTCAGTGGATTGTAGACAACGACTTCGTCAATTCTATTGATAAGCTCAGGACGTAGGTGTTTCAAAAGCTCATTCATAAGTATTTTTTTAAGTTCATCCCGTGTCTTTTGAGCGCTGTATTGAATAATGTCGTATGATCCAATATTGCTCGTCATAATGACGACGCAATTTTGAAAGTTCACCGTTCTGCCGTGACTATCAGTAAGTCGCCCATCATCAAGCATTTGAAGTAAAATATTTAAGACCTTTGGATGTGCTTTCTCGATCTCATCAAAAAGAACAACAGAATATGGTTTTCGCCGAACTGCCTCTGTCAGTTGTCCTCCATCTTCGAATCCGACATATCCAGGAGGTGCACCAATCAGGCGCGCAACTGTGTGTTCTTCCATGAATTCAGACATGTCGATTCTAATAATCGATTTGTCCGAATCAAATAAATTTCTTGCTAATGCTTTTGCCGTTTCAGTTTTGCCCACACCCGTCGGCCCAAGAAATAAAAATGAACCCATTGGGCGGTGTGGGTCTTTCAGGCCGCTTCGGGAAAGTCTTATTGCATTTGCCACTGAGCGAAGTGCATGATCTTGGCCGACAACACTCTTGCGTAGCTCGTCTTCAATATGGAGAAGTCGCTCACGTTCTGCTGAAAAAAGTTTGTTTACGGGGATTCCTGTCCAATGACTAACAACGGTCGCGATATCCTCGCTATCAACTTCTTCTTTCAAAACAATTGATTTTTCGACTGAATCATTTTTATCGGGTTTTTGCTGTGCCTGTTCGGTCGCACCAGAGGTTAGAGTAGCGAGTTTCTTCTCAAGTTCGGGTAGTTCTCCGAACTTAATTTCAGATGCTTTGTCATATTGAGCTCTGCGCTCGAATGACTCCATTTGATTGCGTAACTGTTCGATCTGCATTTTAACAGAATTGACGTGGCTCACATTGCTTTTGGCTAAATTCCACTTCGAGCGCATGGTATGCGCTTCTTCTTCCAGTGCACGTATTTGAGTTTCTATTTGTTCACGTTGTGCAACTGCTTGTTTGTCTGTTTCCTTTGCAAGTGCAGCCTTCTCTATTTTGAGTTGCGATATTTTACGCTCGGTAGAGTCAAGTGCCTCCGGAACACTATCAAGTTGAATTTTCAACCGACTTGCAGCTTCATCTATCAGGTCGATTGCCTTGTCAGGCAAAAAGCGATCCTGAATGTATCGGTCAGATAGTGTCGCCGCTGACACAAGTGCATTGTCAAGAATGCGCACTCCGTGGTGAATTTCGTATCGCTCTTTGAGTCCCCGTAGAATTGTTATGGTATCTTCAACTGAAGGAGGCGCGACCAATACTGGCTGGAATCGTCTTTCGAGAGCGGGGTCTTTTTCAATAACTCGGTACTCGTCGAGTGTCGTC
>JBEAPS010000355.1:0-3715 GCA_041164285.1 Pseudomonadota bacterium | reverse complement strand
GCAGTGTCATTTGTATGGTTAGCGCGACATGGCAACGTCACGACCGAGGTCCTGCGCGTGTGCAGGAGTACAATAAAAAATCCGGAACGCTTCACTCAGCTCGGGACTGGTTGGGTCCTCAGAGAACTCTGGCTTGCTGAGCCGGAGCGCGTGGAAGCATTTATTTCAAAGAATTATCGATCGTTCTCTCGTGAGGGATTGCGTTATGCAATTGAAAAAATGCCCAAAGAATTGCGAAAGCAATTCCTTGAACGGTGATCACTTCGCAAACAGAACAAGTCCGAATGAGCGTCATAAACACTGTGCACAACTTGTTGATAAACTAGCCGAGCTCTTCTTACTGAAGCACCGCAACACTGCCCTCAACTGACCATTTTGAGTCATCAATCCAGCTTTCGACCGATATAAAATCCGTAGCTGTAGAACTTATGAAAGCGAGTGTACAAGTCAATTTCAGCACGTTCTGCAGCCACAATAGCCTCAGCTTCGGCTGAATTGTTTTTTTTCAAAAACCCTTCAAACCGAGCTTCAATCGGGTTGTAATAATTTTCAATCCAACATTGTTGTGGCAATAGAAAGTATCCCAATAGCTCAAAGCAGTTCTGCTCAAGAATGCTGATTTTCTCTGTAGCCATTGCGATTTCTGGGTACTCTGTCGACCAGTGCGCCTCAATTTCTTCTGGTCGGGTACTCGTGAGCCATGTGATCTCGGAAGCTGCAAGCACTCCCCCCGGCTTGAGAAAACGCTTAAAGTGTTCAACTCCCCGCGCAAACCCCATGTTATATATTGATCCCTCAGCCCAGAGTGCATCCAGACTGTGCTCTTTGAATGGCAGCTCTTGCATGGAGCATTGAAGGGTTTCTATCTTCTCAAAAAGACCACGCTCACGAGCTTTTTGATTGAGAGCATCAAGAAATTCAGAAAATAAATCAACGCACGTCACGCGCGCATTCAGATTTTCTGCAAGCGTCAGCGACGACGCACCTGTCCCACAACCAACATCCGCAATCTCGAGACCACCTTTTTTGAATTCTAACAGTCCAGACAGTCGGAGCGCTAGCTCAGTTTGGGCATCGCCTCCGGGACCCTGACGCGGATTGCTTTTGTGAAGCTCGATGAGAAGCTGATAATTCATAGGCAAAGGCTCCTTATAAACCAGAACTGGGGTTCCAGATGGATCCTGATTCCTCAATTATAACTGAAAGTTACCCTTTAGTTCATGTTCCAAAAGGATGGCTAACTAAAGTTGGTCATGATTCGCTCCGACTACCTCCAACACGAATAGGAGATGAGGTCTCTTCTGCTGATTAAAAAAGGGGATTAAGCAATGAAATTATTTTTACCAGTGGTTTTGATTTCTGCCGCATTTTCAGTTCACGCGTTAGCTGCACCGAAGTGTGGAGATGTTAACGGGGACGGAACTTTGGATATCACGGATGCACTCCCTCTGTGCCAATGAGACTTGAGACACCCACCATTCTGTGTTTAAGCTAATGAGGGTGACACGAGGATTTCTCCATGTCTCAAGCAAACGTTACTGCAATTTCTTCTTCTAAAGCCTCTGCCAACAAAGCAGAGGGTGCCGCCAAGCCAAATGCGAGAAGGAGAGTTTGGACACAAAAGCAAAAGCTTCAAGTGCTCGTCCAAATCGATGAACTCAAGAAGAATGGCGCCGATGTTGGAGCGTTCCTTCGCAAGCAGGGCCTATACTCTTCAACAGTTTCTCTTTGGCGCAAGCAGCGAGATGAAGGGCTTCTTGGTGTTGCTGGCAAGAAAAGGGGTCCGAAGCCCAAGGTGACGCCAGAAATGGCTGAGATTCAGAGACTGCAAAAAGAGAACGAAAAGCTTTCAAAGAGTCTTATTCAAGCTCAAAAGATTATTGAGATCCAAAAAAAAATGCCGGGATGTACACAGACGAGAAGGAGTGAGCGCGCAGGAATTGCTCGACGTAGCCAGGAAGGAAGAAATTCCTTTTCAGGCCCTGCTGGAATCCCTGGGCCGTTCACGAGCGACTGCATACCGCACTCTCAAACCCATTGTTCTGATTGAAACAGATTCCCCAAAATATTCTCGACCAAGGTGTTTTTATGTGTTCAGTTCGAACAATGTATCGAATTCTAGAGGCTCAGGGTGCGGTTGCGGAGCGCCGACAAGTCGCCCGTTCCCGCAGCTTTGCAGCTCCTGAACTGCTGGCAACAGGACCGAATCAAGTCTGGAGCTTGGACATCAGCAAACTCCGCGCTGCTTCGAAATTGACCTATTTTTATCTTTACGTCGTAATGGATATCTTCAGCAGACCTCACGTTTCCAACGACAACCCATTCACCGAGACCATGTTCAAAACCATAAAATACATGCCAACCTTTCCAGACAGGTTCGGTTCTGTGCAAGAGGCTCGGAGCTTCATGAGCAAGTTTGTAAAATGGTGCAACGAAGAGCACAGACATTCTGGGCTGGAGTATTATACACCTGATGATGTTCATACAGGCTCACACGTCGAGAAGAAAAAGAATCGAGATTCTGTTCTGGCGGAGGTGTATCTGAGAAATCCAATTCGCTTCGTGAATGGATCGCCAAGTGCCTCTTTGGCGCCCGAGGCTGTGTGGATCAACAAACCCAAAATGGAGGAACGAGGATGACATGTTAGGTTAAATTATGACCTGGCGTTGTCTCAAATCATTGACACGTTCCGTGAATAATTTTAACCTCACCAATATAAATAATTCATTTATGCTACGGTTTAGTTCGTGCGACAAGTCTATCAAGCATGAAGACTTTGCTATTTGCTCTGTGCGTAAAGAAAAGGATTAAACTATGAACACTCCCATACCTTCTGTCATGACAGCGATTACTTTCGATCGATTTGGTGACGAGTCAGTTCTTCAAAGAACAACAGTAACAACTCCGTTACCTAGGGAATCTGAAATTCTGATCGAAATTAGCCATACATCGGTCAATCCAGTGGACTGGAAAATAAGAATGGGTTATCTGAAGGATATGTTTCCTCACATTTTTCCTGTTATCCCCGGTTGGGATGTCGCCGGAACTGTGGTTCAAGTAGGGTCGGAAGTATCAGATTACAAAATCGGTGATAGAGTTGCGGCCTACACAAGGCTTCCTGAAGTCCATAATGGAACTTATGCTCAATATATAGCAATTCCAAGCGACTTTGCTGCAAAAATCCCGCAAAACCTATCCTTTGAGGCTGTCAGTGGAGTTCCGCTTGTGGCACTGACAGCATTGCAGTCTCTTAGCGACTTCTCAAAGATAAAATCTGGTGACCGGGTATTAGTCATTAACGGTGCAGGCGGAGTAGGTAGTTTTGCGATCCAATTTGCACGCCAAGCAGGAGGCATCGTAACTGCGACAACAAGCTCAAAGAACACCGAGTACGTCAGGAGTCTAGGTGCAAGCCGAGTAGTTGACTACACGAAAACATCGATTTTGGAGATTACTGATTCTTTCGATTTTGTATTTGACGCATTAGGTGGGGAATCGTTGAAGCAAGCCATGGGTCTCGTTAGAAGTCAGGGGCAAGTGGTAAGCATAGTAGAATCGCCGGATGAGAAGCTTGCTTCCTCTAGGGAAATCCATGCATCATTCCATTTCGTCGCCCCGAATGGGGCGCAGCTTCAACGCATTTTGGATGGTATTGCGTCAGGTATGACTAAGATTCCATCGTATGAGGTGCTATCGATTAATGATGCTAGAAAG
>JBEAPS010000354.1:0-3508 GCA_041164285.1 Pseudomonadota bacterium | reverse complement strand
CTGGAATGCCTTTTCGGCTTCGGCTTTGGCAATTCCTTCCGCCTGAATACCTGCGGCTTCCTTGCGCTTGGCTTCCAGCGCACCGTCAGCTTCAAGGATGAGTGTTTCCTTGACTTGCTCGGACTTGATGATTTGGGTTTCCTTCTCGATTTCCGCAACTTTGACAAGTTCAACTTTGCGGACTTCCATTTCTTTTTGTTTAGTTAGTTTCTGCTGTTCCTTAATCGCTTGCTCTGCGGTCTCATTCTGCAGCGCAACTTCTCTCTGCGCTTCCACAGTGCGCAGGCCGACAGATTGCAGGGCAGCCTGATTTTGGAGATCCACTTCACGTTTGGCCTCGATTTCCGCAATTTCTGCGATACGTTTGTTCTTGGCGACTTCTGTGCGGGATTCCATTTCAATGTGTGATTTCTTTTTGTCCATAATGTTGTGGATGACACGACTTTCTTCTGAGTCACGGATGTCCATGAGCTCGATGTTTTTCACAGCAGTCACCCCCCAATGGACCAGTTGCTCGGCAACTTCTCGAGTGAACTGTTCGCCAAAAGTCGATCTGCCTTGCAGAATGTCTTCGATATCCGTCGATGCGAGAATAACTCTGACAGCGCCTTGAACGATTGCTTTCAGTTGATCCTTGAGTTCGTCGAAAGATGCGACACGCTGAGCGGCGACATTTGACTCAGAAATACGGAAGAAAGCTTTAACATCCACAACGAAAGGAAGCCTGCCTTTGTCATACGCCTCGTAGGATTGAAGATCGAGGTCAAATACGGACATGGGCAGCGAAACTGTCGTGACTCCAAAAACGGGAATCCATGAGGGCCACTCGTAATACGAGTTTCCATTCTGTGTGTCTTTGCCGTAGGAGGTTGTGCTCTTTGCCGACTGTACAATGTGCACCTCATTGGTTGGAACGACGCGCCTCAAAAAAAGCGCGATGATGACAATGAGCCCAATTCCAATAGCAACGAACGATTGAAACAGATTGAAATCCATTATGAGATGCTCCCAGAGATGTCTTTGTAGACCTAAGTTTTAATCCAATCAGAAAAGATAGAAATTCAGTCGTGTAAAAAAAATGTCACAGGCCGACCTCACGTCAAGATGTGGGTGAGGCTTAGTGATGATATCGTTTATCAAATTCAAATTAACTATGGCGGTTCCCGCGTGTTTCGCGCGACCCAAATGCGCTGCATGGGCTGCCGAGTTGAGTTCAGGGGATTGAATGATGTCGGTCTTGAGTCGATCTATGTTTTTGATTTGCTGCCTCTGCAGTGCCGTTGCCTGCAAGTTGGCAGGTCAGAAAACTGGACTCTACGAGAAGTCAAAGACAGGTGGTTTGAGCTTATCGAGTTTTCAAAAGTCGAATTCGCAGTGTTTCGACCGTAAGAAGCAGAACCCTATCGCTGTCGTTGACAGCCATCTTCATTCCCGACCTTTTGGCGGCAAACCCGTACCATTTGCAACTCTCCTTGAGTATCTTAGGCGTAGCGGCGTCTTGTTTGCGACACTTTACGGGATTGGGCAGCGTCTTCCCGTCGACTCAAAGTGCACTTATTATCTCGACTGCCCTGGGATTTCTGTGCTTCCGAGCTTGAAAAATGACTTTTTCAACGCGCAAAATCTTCTCGACAACAAGCCCGATGACTTACAGATCTCTTTGTCGATGACTTTTCCCGATTTGGAGAATGCAGGTGCGGTTCTTGAGAATATGGCGCTGTTGAATCGGGAGTACCCCGGGATGTTTCGTTGGATGGGCGAATTGAATCTCGTGAAGCAGGCTCTCTTCAAGAACCAACACTCCGCTGTGAGTCGCGAAAAGATTGCGTCGTGGGCGCCCTTCATGCGTGAGCTGAGGCGCTTGGACATTCCACTCGCATTGCACTCAGACATTGGCTCAGACGCTGAGCCATTCAAATACCTGCCTCTCATGGAGGAGGTTTTGAGGCTTTATCCGGATAACAAGATTGTTTGGTTACATCTTGGCTTGTCAAAAGAGCTGAGAGAGTTTGATAAGGTCAAGCACACCAGCATTCTCGATGGGCTCCTTGCTCGCTATCCGAACCTGATCTTCGATATCGCTTGGCGTGTATTGTATGATCAGGTTTTTTCGAATGAAAGTTACGTGGGTCCCTATGTGCAACTGATGAATAAATGGCCTAAGCGCTTCATCACCGGCACTGATTTTGTCGCGTCAGTCGATAAGACTGAGCAGATTTATGTTGAGGAAGTGAAGCTCACAAGTGCCGTTTTGGAACGCATTGATGACGTTGCGTACCGTCAGATAGCGCTGGGACAGAACTATTTTGATTTACTCAAGCTGGACTACACGGCCCCACAGATTTGTAGTGGCTTGAAATAAAGTCAACGGATGCGTTTCAGCAGAATTTGGTCCGCAGGAGAATCGCCGAGAATCAATGTCATCGTTTGGCCATCAGATGAGAGTTTATACCGGCGGGTGGCTTTGCCTGGAATTTGAGCAAAGCACTGGAACCCTCCAAGAGCAGCGAGTTCAGTTCGCTCATCTTCCGGCAGTGTATACGTCGTATTCGATTCATCCAACACGATGGACGCGGTGACATGCAACTTGACCGAATCTTTATTGAGCGTTTCGCATTGCGAGTTGATGCTGTGCGATGAGGCTGTGAACTCTCGGGTGGTTCGCATAATCATCCAGTTTTTGATCGTTTTGCCAAGTTTCTCTTCTGCTGTGGCGATCTCACTCGGCACATTAAGGTCAAAGCCAACAATAACATCGATTGGTTCACCATCGATGGAATCAAGAACCAGGAGCTGGTCCTCGCCTTGCCATTTGCCGACAAGACTCGCTGAGCTTTGCAGGTTCTGACTTTCGGATTGGCCCGACTCAGTGCATGCCACGAGCAAAATGAGCGCCAAGGGGTAAACACCCAAGCAGACGATTCGCTTTGTGTGTTTCATGAGCTGAGCTCCTCCAAAAAACTTGAAAATTGTATCGGATCCGTCGTTTGATAACTTAAGAATCACTCAGAAAAGGTTAGAGCTTTTTGGATCATAGACGCGCGGCCGCTGACATGAATACGGTCGTTGATTGTCCTGTGGCGGGGGTGGTTTGGTATCTGCCTCAAGGCTGAGCGTAGCGAGCGTACTCTTCTTTGACTTTGGAAGAAATAAAGGAAACAACGTCCTCAACTGCGACGGATTGAGGCTGTGACCGCCCGTCACGGAACTTGAATTCCACCTTGCCCTCTTTCAGATTTCTCGGTGATACAATGATTCGCAACGGAATGCCCATCAGGTCTGCATCTGCGAATTGCGAGCCCGGCTTTTCGTCTCTATCGTCCATCAGGACATCAATGCCCTGTTTGCGGAGCGACGTGTAAAGGTCATTGGCTGTGCTTTCTGTGGCGCCTTCTTTTTTATTGAGGACGCACATGTGCACCTCAAATGGCGCAACCGTGATTGGGAAAATGGGTCCTCGGTCGTCGTGGCTCTCCTCAATGATTGCAGGTAGCAATCGTGTGATACC
>JBEAPS010000353.1:0-2791 GCA_041164285.1 Pseudomonadota bacterium | reverse complement strand
CTTAGGATTTTAGACGAGGTAGGTTGGCGTTGAGCCGTCGCAGTCTTCCATTTTTATTTTTAGTTGTTTTGGTTTTTTTAGCCCCTATCGCTGCGCTGGTGAGTGAGGGGCTCCTTTCATTTGGTTCCTTCGGTTGGGAAACCGCAGCAGTTCAGTTGGGTCGCTATGCGCCCTCTACGTTCCTTTTGCTTGCACTGAGTGTTGTTGGTGCCTCTGTTTTGGGGGTGTCTACGGCGTACCTGTGTGCTCGGTTCGAGTTTTCATTTCGGCGCACAGTTGTTTGGCTCTCATTGCTGCCATTGGCAGTACCTAGTTATCTTGTTGCCTATGCATGGGTCGATACGCTCGTTGACTTGGGTGTTCATGGCGGGCAATTGCGCAACATTCCTCTCACGGCATTCGTTTTTGCCACCTGCTTGTCGCCCTATATATTTCTTCCAAGCTACAATGCGTTCAGAATGATCCCAAAATCGCTCGTCGAGAGC
Source organism: Pseudomonadota bacterium (assembly GCA_041164285.1). Lineage (GTDB taxonomy): Bacteria > Bdellovibrionota_B > Oligoflexia > Silvanigrellales > Silvanigrellaceae > RFOM01. The sequence continues at coordinate 2,306 of JBEAPS010000353.1, read as the reverse complement.
GCTGCGCTGCTTGGGAAAAATCGGCTCACAACCTTCGTCAAAGTTGAGCTGCCACTTGTTTGGCCGTCTGTATTTGTGGGAGCTTCTTTGGTTGGCATGGAGGTTTTGGCAGACTTTGGAACTGTTGACTTTATGGCAGTCGACACATGGAGTACAGGGATCTTTAGAAGCTGGTTCGGATTGAACGACCGTGCTCGTGCGGCTTTTTTAGCATTGATTTTGTTTGCAGCGTCTGGAGTTTTTTTGCTTTGGCAGCTGTCGGCAAATTCAAAAAAGACTTTGTATTCTGCACTTCGGAGTTCTGCTCTTGTGCAAAGGCGCGGTACTTCACTGCTTGCGAGTGTTCCGTTGCTTGCGACAACATTCGTTGCGCCTTTTGTGAGTTGTTTAGCTCCCATTTTAATTCTTATCTACAGAACCCTCGTCGACTCTCATACGGTCGAGTTCAGTAACTTGTTCACTCCAACGTGGACGACATTCTGGGTTGCTATTACGGCGAGCGTCTTGGTCGTGACAACCGGATTTTTCTTTGCACTTGCGTCGCGCCTGAGTGGAGGGCAGCGACTTATAGCAATTTTGTTGCGTCTGGGGACTTTGGGATATGCTTTTCCGGGTGGAGTGCTTGGTGTTGGTCTGCTCATCATTCTTTCATACTTTTCGCTGGGCGGAACTTTGATTGCTTTGTTTTTTGCCTACGTGATTCGATTTGTGACCATCGGTGCAAACACCATTGAGGCCGGCTGGCAAACGATCCCTAACCGCTATTTCGAACAGGCACGTCTTTTGGGCTGTACACCTGTGACTGGATTTATCAGAGTAGAACTTCCGCTTCTTAAAAAAAGCATTGCCTGTGCTTTTGTGCTGTGTTGTATCGACGTTGTGAAGGAGTTGCCGGCCACAATGTTGCTCATGCCGCTCAACTTCGAAACGTTGGCGCTGCGGACCTACAATCTTGCATCCGATGAGCGCCTCGCAGAAACAGCACCCTATTCGCTGCTCATGATTGTCGTTTGTGGAATGGGAGTACTTGCAGCCCAAAAAATGGGGGCCTTTTCTCTGTTGGCAGAGGATGACGCCAAAGCGCATGAAACGAGGGCACAATGAAAGCACTAGATTTAAAAAATGTGAGCTTTGGTTATACCCAAGACCTGTTCCCACTCAAGGAGCTCGGTCTTTCGGTCGATCGGGGTGAGCATATTGCTGTTCTGGGGGAGTCTGGCACTGGAAAAAGCAGTTTGCTGCGCATCATTGCTGGGCTTGAAAAAGTAGCGAGTGGTGAGGTGTTCATCGATGGTGAACTTGTGTCTTCATGCACACACCATCGTCCTCCTGAAAAACGAAAAGTTGGAATGGTGTTTCAGGATTGGGCTGTTTTTCCGCATCTCAGTGTTACTGAAAACATTGGCTTCGGCCTCACATGCCGCGGCAAGTCTCAAAATGGCATGGAGCGAGTTGAGCGTTTGTTGAATGCCTTTGAACTGAACGAATTTGCGCTCCGAGCGCCTCACACGTTGAGCGGGGGACAACTGCAGCGCGTGGCATGTGCGCGTGCGCTTGCCCCTTCGCCTCGTATACTTTTGCTCGATGAGGCTTTTTCGAGTCTTGATTTGGGCTTGCGGCAAAGGGTGAGAGCTCAGGTTTTTGAGGCTCTTCGTAGTGAAGGGGTGACCGTCCTGATGGTCACCCACGATCCCTCGGAAGCATTTGAATGTGCTGAGAGAGTTTTTGAACTGAAAGAGGGTTCTTTGATACAGTTGACGCGCCAAAGCCCTTAAAGATTGGCCATCATCGACCGATACATGAAGATTCGTACGTTGGTTCGGGAGTCTCGATGAATGGCAGGATAGCTCGTCCTATAAAACTCTCCTTAGCAATTGCGTTGGCTGCTGGTTGCTGTGCTCTGTCATCCTGTGTGAAAAAAAATGAAAGCGAGCCGCATCACGCCATTGGACAATTACCTGTGCGCGTTGAGCCTTTTCTTTGGCAAGAAATGACCATTCCTGAGTTTACGAAAGAGGTCCTCCCTCACATGTGGGTGATGGCTTCCGAAAACGACCTAATTCCAGACTCCGACCCGCGGGTGAAATTGATTCAAGAAGCCATGAACCAGATGCACGCGCGCGTCGTGAAAAAGTATCCGAGTTTAGCCCATGTACCACAACCGCGCGCAGCGCTATTCCGAGAGTCGTCAATGAGTGCATTTGTGGAAACTGTTCCACAATGCGTGGAGACAACCATTGCGCTTCCCGGATCGCCTGACATGCCTGTTTTTGAAGACGCTGTCCGTATCACCAAAGAGGGAAGCT
>JBEAPS010000352.1:0-3910 GCA_041164285.1 Pseudomonadota bacterium | reverse complement strand
AGCCATGCCCAAACTTCAGACCAGTTAACTGAATCAGCCGGGCACGCGGATGTTGTTGGCTCAGCCAAAATGAAGTGGGCGCTCGGAATTCTAGCGGCTTGCGTGGGAGTTTTGATCTTTGGACGGGCGCTGTTGAGCGACCCAAATTCAAATGGGAATGATGACGCTCTAGTCACCGCCACAACGTCGGAGTCCATTGATGTTTCTCGATCAGACTCACAGGTGGAAGACTCAGTTGAGACTCAAATTGCAAGCGATCCTACTATTGCGAGTGAGCCTGTGATCGCTGAGGGTGCACCGTTACAAAATGCAAATGAACTACCCACCCCCGCTGCTGAAAATTCCGGAGAGCAATTGGCAGATAGTGGGGAAGCAGTAAACACGCCGTCCGCATTGAATGATACGGACTCTGCTGCTGAGAGTGAGTCTCCGTCACCTGAAGAAAGCGTTACTGTCGAAGCGCCGATTGAAACTGGAAACACGGTCCCGCAGCTTGTGGGCACCAGTTCGGCATTGCTCAAATTGACTGAAGCGGTAGAAATTCAACTAACAGTTGATGGCACGCGAGTCTTCAGTGGCAAACACAAGGCCGGCGACATTGACTTGAAATTTGATAAGCGTCTCGAAATCTTTGTTCAAGATGGATCGAAAGCCGTTCTAAATTATTCGGGTTGGAATCACGGAGCCTTGGGTCAAGCGGGGCGCAAACGGCGTATAGTTCTCAATTCGGCTTCTTTTGAGTGAGATTTCATTGGTCTTGAGGTTGTTCTTTGCTATTTGGTACCGTTAACTGCCGAATGGATTTAGAGAACAACCGGAGTCATTACTAAATATGAATTCGAACTCATCAATCGTGCCTGACAAATCTAAAATTGAGCAATTGGCATCACAAATCCTGCTATATAAAGAGCTTTACTATTTGGGTAGAGCGGCCATCAGCGACGAGGCCTATGACGAACTCGAAAAAGAGTTACGAACCTTAGATGCTCAGCATCCTGCTCTGAGTTTTGTGGGATATAAAGTTAAAGAGAGTGCATCAAAAGTCAGGCATCAGCCACTGATGCTTTCTTTGTCAAAAACCTACAAATTAGAGGAACTCACCGAGTTCGTTGCAAGGCGTGATGTGGTCTTGAGTGACAAAGTCGACGGGATGGCACTCGCACTTGAGTACGATTTTGACGGCCGACTCATACGGGCGAGTACTCGTGGAAGTGGAAGTTTAGGGGAAGATGTCACCTCTCATGTGATGCATGTTTTGAGTTTACCCAAGCATATTTCAACAATAAAATATGGAACCGACTTACGCTTTGAGATGCGTGGTGAAATTTATTTTCCAATTCAAGAATTCGGTCGTTTTTCGGAGCGGTTTGATAGCTATCGTAATGCAGTGCCTGGAACATTCGGACGCAAAGATGTCGATGAGGCTGTCGATGTACTCAATGTGCTTCGCTTTCGCTGTTATGATGTAATGGTTTTTCGTAAATCGGGCATCGCAACAGAAGATTCACTTCAATCGGCAGAACAAACCGCTGCCGTGACTGGTGCCACCTATTTTCAAAAATTGTCGTGGCTCAGTGAACTTGGCTTTGACACGGGACTGAAGGAACAGACAACGCGACTCATAGCGGGCTCATCGGAGGACGGTTCACTCACTGAAAGCGTCGCAAAATCCTTTCAAGAAGAACGAGACCATCAAATTGATGGGATTGTTATTCGCTTGAATGATGAAGTTCTTTATGAAGCTCTGGGAGCGACGAGTCACCATCCGCGTGGCAGTATTGCTTTCAAACAGGAAAGTGAAGTTGCCATTACCGAAATTATCGCAATAGAAACGAGTCTTGGAAGAAGCGGAAAGGTGACTTTTCGTGCGCAAGTGACACCAGTGCAGCTCTCAGGTGCACAAATTTCGTATGCGACTCTGCACAATGCAGAGTTTATTCGTGCTGGAGGATATGCACCTGGCGCACGTGTTCGAATCACTAGAAGTGGCGAAGTCATTCCCTCTATCATTGGGTTGGAGACACCGGCTGATCATGAATATAAGTTTCCAGAAACTTGTCCGTGCGGTTATCAGCTGACCGTGAATGGGCCAGATCTGTATTGCACTCAAGACGTATCCTGTGCGCCAAAAGACCAGGAAGCCTTTTTATATTTTGCTCAGACACTTGAAATAAACGGTGTATCTGAAAAGACTATTGCTAAATTGCGCGAGTCAGGTCTACTTACAAATCCTTCTGATTTTTTTCGACTCACAGTAGATGATTTCAAATCTCTTGATGGCTTTGCCCAGCGATCGGCTGAAAACTTAGTTAAATCGATTCAAGAACGGAGAAAAATCCCACTGGCCGTTTTTCTTGCAGCTCTTGGATTGAAGCGTGGTGGTATTGTTAAGTGTCGAGAGGTTGCAGCGCGTTTTTCTACGTTGAGCAATGTTTTAAGTGCAACGGTTGAAGATCTGACGCAGGAAAAAGGCTGGGCAGAGAAATCAGCTCAGGATTTCATTGAGTCACTGCGCGGAAGGATGAAATGGATTACCGACCTACTTTCAGTTGTTGAGGTCTCTGAAGACATAACGCACAGAGAGCGCGCGCAATTTGCTTCTCACCCACTTTCAGGAAAGAGTATTTGTATCACTGGTGCGTTGTCTCAGCCTCGTGAGGTGTATGCAAGAAAGCTCGAAAAAATCGGTGCTAAGGTTGCAAGTTCCGTGACGGGCAAAACTCACTTTCTCGTTTGTAACGAAGAGTCTTCTTCATCAAAGTATGTTCAAGCAAAAAAACTCGGAATTCCAGTTTTAAAGGAAACCGAGTTAGTTGAAATGTTGGCAAATGAATCTAAAGAAGCGTAGTCAATGGTATATTAAGGTGAAAGACCACCTGCTCCAATCAGCATTTGGTCATGAAAATGCTTCCGAACTTTGATGAAATCTCGATCAAACTTTTGGTCACGTGAACTGAGCGACTGACCAAATGGCGTTTTGACGGAGCCCTCAATTGTAGCGTCGTCAAAGTTAACTTCAGTTTTCTTTTTATATTTCACACTTTTGGTTGTTTGAAGAGTTTTCCCTCTCGCCTTGCCTCCTTGAGCGTAGGCTGACTCGAAAGTTGTCACAGTCAATGCGAGTGCAGCAAGTGCAATTCCCATCCATTTTGACACTTTAAATATACGCATGGAAACCTTCCCCCATCATGCGACGCTTATCGGAATTTTATCAAAAAAAGTTAAATACTTCGATGCCAAAGGTTTGAATGGACAGGACTTTAGTGGCCGATGTTATTAAGTTTGGCTCTCAAAGCTTGATGGAACCAGTGAGCCATAGAAAGTGCAGTAATTATAAATAGTAGCGATAAGTATGGATGTTCAAACCACTCACTTTCAAGTGGAGTGCGCGGAAAAGAAAGTTGATGTTCATTCTGTGATCCTCCACGTTCAGAAAAAGTGAGCGCAGCTTGGTGGAAAAGTGAAAGACCCCATTCAAGAAAGTCACACAGAAGACGTGGTGGCCATGTTGGTGTGAGAATGATCCAGGCTAGTACGATGAGTGATGCAGGAGTCACCAAAAACAGCACGATAGGGCCTGCAATCAGATTCGCTTGTACCTTTTGGATGACGTTGTCGACGGGCCAGAGTTGAGCACAAAACAGACACATGAGAGCGCTGGTGAGCGAGGTCACAATCACCCAATGAATGATGGTCCGAAGCCAGTCTGTAAGTAACTTAAATGTGCGTGATTCTACCTGAGCAGTGGTATTGATTTTGTTTAGTGGCGCACACCACAGCGAAACGAGCCCAGCAGTTCTAGCACCCATAAGCGAGAGAAGAAAAGAGAGATCATGGACTGGGTTTTTGTGTATTAGCCAAACAATAATCCAAGGTGCAAGCTCCAATTGAGTTTTCCAAATCCAACGTT
>JBEAPS010000351.1:0-10503 GCA_041164285.1 Pseudomonadota bacterium | reverse complement strand
TTCGAATTCTTCTCGAGTGGCAGAGACATTTTTAAGCGCCTCGAGGTCTGTTTTCATAGCACTGATAATTTCTTCTACCTGAGTCCGGTTAATTCCGAGAATGCTGTCGCGTTTCGCATCCGCTTGGGTCATGAGTGCCTTAATGTCATCGGGAACTTGAATAGCTGGGCCGGCATGTCCGTGTCTTCTGCCTCCTCTTTTTCCTTGGCCAAGGCCTCGTCCTCGACGTTCACCATGACCTATTGAATCTTCGGTTTCGGAAGAGTCTAGAGGAAAGCGTTTGAGAGACGGTTCACTTGAGCCACTTGCTGCTGTGAGAGCACTGTCAATGAGGTTTGCAGTGTCTTCGTCTGAGAAGAAGCTTTCAGAGTTTTCGCCAGTTTGTGCGAGCTGTTCTAATTGACCGCAAGAAGTTGCGAGAGTTCCTGTTACCGAAAGAGACAGACAGAGGATAGAGCGAGTCAGCAAGGATTTTGTTTTCATAAAACACCTCTTATGGAAGAGACACAGTGGATGAGCTGCTCCCTGCTGCTCACTTTCCTTCTTATCGGTATTTAATTCTGTCTCTCAAGAGTTTTTTTTATTAATTGAAATTATTAATAAAAAATTGAGACAAAGCGATGGAATGTAGCTCTAATTTGTCTCATGCTTATACTCAGAGGAGCTCCGATGCGGCCCACTGTGCGTAATAGGTGACGATTAGGTCGGCTCCTGCCCTGCGCATGGATGTGAGGATTTCGAGCACTGCCGGCTTTTCGTCGATCCATCCATTTTTCACAGCTGCTTTGAGCATAGAGTACTCACCACTCACATGGTACATGGCAAGGGGTTTGTTTGTTATAGAACGAATCTTACTCAATATATCGAGATAGCAAAGTCCAGGCTTTACCATTAGAATGTCTGCACCTTCCTCTGCATCGAATTGTGCCTCAAGCAGTGCTTCCCGGTGATTTGTATAACTGAGTTGGTAAGTTTTTTTGTCGAGGCCTCGTGCTCCGGAGCCAAGCGCTTCGCGAAATGGTCCATAGAAGGCGGATGCATATTTTGCACTGTAGGCGAGTGTGCCTATGTTTGTATATCCGGCTGAATCGAGGGCAGTACGAATGGCTCCAATGCGTCCGTCCATCATGTCACTCGGTGCAACAAAATTAACCCCCGCTTCAGCAAGCGAAATAGACATTTTGACCAATGCATCAACAGTGTCATCGTTGAGTATCTCACCCGTGGGAGAGAGAATTCCATCGTGTCCATGTGTAGTGAAAGGATCAAGAGCAACATCTGCAAATACAACTAGCTCCGGTGCAGATTTACGGACCATTGCGACAGCTTTCTGTAAGAGCCCGTTCGAATTGTAAGCCTCTTTGCCATCGGTCGTCTTCTTTTTGGGATCAACGACTGGAAAAAGTAACACGGACTTCAGGCCTAAATCAGAAATTTTACGAATTTCCCGTTCTAGTTCTGTAAGTGGAATTCGCTCGACTCCCGGAAGGCTATCGATCGGCGTACGTCCATCATTCACTTCTGTGACGAACACCGGGCAAATGAGGTGTTCCTTGCCTAGGTGTGTGTCAGCAATCATTTTTCGCAGTGAATCAGTTTGTCTAAGTCTGCGGAGTCGATGTTGGCTATGACCAATGGCGTATTGGGGATGAGTCATTGAAAAACTAAACCTCTCTTAACTGATTTAAATGAGTTATGAGTGAGCGCCTTTATTTTAGTAAGCTCTGAGCTGACCGCAGTCAGCAATTAAAGTCTGTCCAGTGATACTTGAGCTTTGCTGAGAAAATAGAAAAAGGCAAAGCGCAGCTATTTCGTCAGGATCAATGAGTCGGTTGAGCGGCGACAATTCCGCCCATTCACGTTCCACTTTCGAGAGACTTTCGGGAGACTGATCATTGAATGATTGTTGAGCGACGAGTTCCTGCAGTTCTTTCAACTTCTCGGTGCGCACATACCCAGGTGCTACGCTATTGACTCGAATTCCACGCTTACCTAGCTCGTGAGCAAAGGATTTCAGTAGTGCTATAAATCCTGCGCGGTATGCTCCCGATAAAGGCAGGCTGGGGTTAAGTTCTTTAACGGTTGTTGAAGAAATACTAACAACACTACCCACATGTTTTTCAATTTGTCCGGCAAGAGCCTGCAGCAATTGCGCAGGGCCGCGCAATAGAAGGCTGTGAGCATGATCGAAATCAGATGCGGTAAAGTTAAGCGTTTGACCGCCATGTGGTCCGCCACCATTTAAGAGAACCCCGCGAAATGTTACCTTATCGACTTGACGAGTGACGCTTTCAAAGAGATGTGGATCTGTGAGATCGAGAGCGACTGGTGTGACCATTTTTGCTCCGGCCAGCTTCAGCTTTTGCGCGGTTGCTTGCAGATCATTTGAGTTTCGAGCCATGATCCAAAGTGACGCACCGTGTTGGGCGAGTCGATGAGCGATGGCAAACCCCATGCCGGAGGTGGCACCCGTGATCCAGAAATTGCAGTTGTCAAATTCTGGACCGCTGGGCTGCGGGAATGGCTGTGGCATCGGCGAACTCCTTCCGACAATATGCTATGGTGTGAGCGTCGAGTTCAGTGTCTCGGTAAAATGCCTATCCTGCAAGTGAAGGGTGAGGCAAAACTGGGAAAAGTAAAAGAGGAATGTGCAGATGCCATTAGTGCCGATAGTTGTCGAACAAACGAACAGGGGTGAACGCAGCTACGATATTTGGTCAAGGTTGCTCAAGGACCGTATTATTTTTCTCGGAACTCCGGTTTATGATGAAGTTGCCAACTTGATCGTTGCACAGCTATTGTTTTTGGAGTCTCAAGACCCTGAAAAAGACATTAACTTTTACATCAATAGTCCCGGTGGCAGCGTGACTGCGGGGCTTGCGATTTACGATGCGATGCAGGTCATTCGGCCTCAAGTCCGCACCTACTGTGTAGGTCAGTGCGCAAGTGCTGCCGCACTGCTTCTAGCTTCCGGAGCCAAAGGTAAACGGTACGCACTGCCAAATAGCCGTGTCATGATCCACCAACCGTCAGGTGGTGCCGGAGGACAGGCAAGTGACATTGCGATCCAGGCACGGGAAATTCTGTCCCTGAAAAAAAGATTGAACGAAATTCTGGCGCTGCATACTGGCAAATCTGTTCAGGAAATTGAGGCCGATGCCGAGCGCGACTTCTTCATGGGGGCGAAGGAGGCTAAGGATTATGGAATTGTCGACGATTTATTGATGCCTCGTCCTGACAGACCGGCCTATACCGGCATGTAAAGCGACATGTGCTTGTTTTGTGAGTTTTTGAGAACAAAGGCCCTTTATTTTACGGGTGGGAGCCTATGACGACACACGGAATTGATTTTTCAGCTGGACGCGGAAGTGGCGGAAATTTGCATGGTTTGCATTGCAGTTTCTGTGGGAAAAGTCAGCGCGAGGTGAAAAAACTCATTGCAGGGCCGAACGTTTATATTTGTGATGAGTGTATTGCTCTGTGTAACGACATTATCGCCGAAGAAATGGAAAAAGACGATGTTGTCAGTGCAGTAGAGGGAGTGCCGAGTCCTACGGACATTAAAAAAGTTCTTGACGATTATGTGATTGGACAGGAGAGGGCTAAGAAGGTGCTCTCTGTTGCTGTTCATAACCACTACAAGCGTATTGAGCACTCCCACCAGCAAGGCAAAGATGAAGTTGAGCTGGCGAAGAGTAACATACTTCTAATTGGTCCAACGGGCTCCGGTAAAACGCTACTTGCTCAAAGTATGGCGCGCATTCTTCAAGTGCCGTTCACCATTGCCGATGCGACCAACCTGACCGAGGCCGGCTATGTTGGTGAAGACGTCGAAAATATCATTCTCAATCTGCTTCAAGCAGCTGACTTTGATGTTGAACAGGCGCAAAAGGGTATCGCGTACATCGACGAAATCGATAAAATTGCACGCAAGGGTGAAAATACCTCGATTACGCGTGACGTCTCAGGTGAGGGTGTGCAGCAGGCATTGCTCAAGCTTCTTGAAGGAACGGTCTCAAACGTGCCTCCAAGAGGAGGCCGTAAACATCCGCAGCAAGAATTCCTCCAAGTGGACACCACCAACATCCTTTTCATTTGTGGAGGAGCGTTTGCGGGGCTGGAAGAAATTATCAGGGCACGTATGGACTCCAATTCGATGGGCTTTGGAGCCGATGTGAAGAGTCGCAGCAAGCTCAATGTGACCGAGCTTTTCTCCAAAGTGCGTGTAGAAGACCTTCTCAAGTTCGGAATGATTCCGGAATTCATGGGTCGTCTACCGGTCGTTGTGACTTTGGCTGAGCTTGATGATGTTGCGCTCGTAAAAATTCTGAGCGAGCCGCGAAACGCTATTGCCAAACAGTATCAGCGACTGTTTGCGTATGAGCGTGTGAACCTTGTGTTTGAGCCCGATGCCCTGATGGCTGTTGCGCATGAGGCACTCAAGCGCAAGACAGGTGCTCGTGGTTTGCGTGCAATTTTGGAAGACGTCATGCTTGAAACAATGTTCGAGCTTCCAGGTATGAAGAATGTAAAAGATGTGATCGTCAATGCGGAATGCATCAATGATGGGAAATCACCGCAGTATGTTTACTTCACTGAAGACGAAATAGCGGCACGCAATGAAAAGATTGCTGCCAAAGCCACAGCAGCTCCAGCGTCTGCTGCAACTGCGAGCAGAACAAGCACTGCAAAATCGACCGGTTCAAAAAAATAACACTTTGAACCGTTCAAAAAGCACCTCAGTTACGCAAAGTGACTGGGGTGCTTTTTTTTCACCGGTTTCTGACATTTTCACGACTCACGAGCTCTCAGCGCGTTCATCCACAATCAAAGTAGAGAGAACGTCTTCCAAGACATTGCAAGGAGAACGCTCGGCATGTTGGCAGTCCAAGAAAAAATCCCTGAACAGCTTCCACTGCTTCCATTGAAAGATATAGTCGTCTTTCCGCAAATGATCCTTCCTGTGTTCATTGCTGAGGATGTCTGTCTAAAGGCGGTCGAAGCTGCAATGGCGAGCGACAAGCTCATCATGCTTTCAGCGTTTCAAACAGAGGAAGGTAAGAAGCAGGACGGAAGCAAGATGTCCGAGCTGAAGGCCTCCTCACCCGTACCGTTTGATGTCTACGACGTTGGAACTGTTGCCATGGTAATGCGCACTCGTCGTTTGCCGGATGGTCGCTTTAAGGTGCTTATTCAGGGTTTGAGAAAAGCCTGTATTGAGGAGCTGACGCAGCAAGAACCATACCCATCGGTGCGAGTTAAGCTTCTTCAGGAGCAGAGCCTGTCTGCAGAAAATACGGCAGAGTGTGAAGCACTGATGCGCACCGTACGTGAGCAACTCGAAAAATTAGTTACGCTGGGGCGAACGCTGACGGCAGATATCTTAGTCATGCTGGAAGACATTTCCGAACCTGGTCGCTTGGCTGATCTTGTTGCAAGCAACATGAACCTAAAAATCAGTGATGCTCAATGGGTATTGGCGACGACAAGTGCATTTGAGCGTCTGCAGAGAATTCACAAACTTCTCGTGCGCGAGGTTGAGGTTAATAGCGCGCAGCAGCGAATCCAGTCTGCCGCCAAAGAAGAAGTCGGGCGAGCGAGTCGCGAGAACTATTTGCGCGAGCAGCTGCGAGCCATTCGGGCTGAACTTGGTGAACTCGACGGTAAAGATGACATGGATGAGCTTCGAGAGAAGGTCCAGCGCGCTCAGATGTCTGCAGAGGCTTTGACCGAAGCGACCAAACAGCTCAAGCGTCTTGAGCGCATGAACCAAGACTCAAGTGAAGCTACAATCACAAGAACCTACATTGAATGGTTGTGTGATTTACCTTGGGGCAAGCAATCTGAAACTCAGCTTGATATAGTCAAGTGCGGTGAAGTGCTTGAGGAAGACCACTTCGGTCTCGACAAAGTCAAGGACCGGATTCTTGAATACATTGCAGTAAAAAAACTCAACCCTTCTGCGAAGGGACCTATACTTTGTTTTGTCGGACCTCCTGGCGTTGGTAAAACTAGTCTCGGCAGATCGATCGCAAAGTCACTTGGTCGCAAATTTGTGCGACTCAGTCTGGGCGGAATGCGCGATGAGGCTGAGATTCGTGGGCATCGCCGCACATACGTGGGTGCGCAGCCGGGCCGACTCATGCAGGCTTTAAAAAATGTGCAGGTCAAGAATCCTGTCATCATGCTCGATGAAATAGATAAACTCGGTGCCGACTACAAAGGTGATCCGGCAGCAGCCTTACTCGAAGTTCTTGACCCTGAACAAAACCATAATTTTTCTGACCATTATATTAATGTGCCATTTGATTTGAGCCAAGTGATGTTCATTGCGAACGCTAACCGCCTCGACACGATTCCTGCCCCGCTTAAGGACCGTCTCGAAATTATCGAAGTGACTGGCTACAGCGAGGATGAAAAACGTGAAATCGCGAAGCAATACATCATTCCCAAGTCTATCGAGCAGACTGGCTTATCGACAGATCTTGTTCAGTTTCAGGACACAGCAGTTGAGCTTATGATCAACAGCTACACTCGTGAATCGGGACTACGAAACTTGGAAAAGCACATTGCATCGATTACCAGAAAAGTAGCTCGTAGTGTTGCTGAGGCAGATGCTGGTGGCAAATCGAGAAAGTTGTGTAAGGTGACTCCAAAGGTCGCCCGCGAAATGCTGGGAGAGGAGCGCTACAGTACTGACGAGCATGATTTGACTGCTCAGAGGATCGGTGTCGCTACTGGGCTTGCCTACACGTCTGTCGGCGGTGAAATTTTATACATTGAAGTGAACTTGCTTCCCGGCAAAGGTCAACTGATTCTGACAGGTCAGCTCGGTGAAGTTATGAAGGAATCTGCCCATGCTGCCCTGAGTCACATCAAGAGCCGCTGTGCAACTCTTGGTATTAATGCAAAGCTGCTCAGCGAAAACGATATTCACCTTCACTTTCCCGCAGGTGCCATTCCGAAGGATGGTCCGAGCGCGGGCATTACGATTGCAAGCGCTCTGCTTTCTGCGTTGACTCAGCAGCCTATCCGGCAGGATGTTGCGATGACTGGCGAGCTGACGCTCCATGGCCGCGTGTTGCCGATTGGTGGTCTGAGAGAGAAGGTGCTGGCTGCTCTTCGCATTGGAATCAAGCGCGTCTGTGTTCCGGAAAGAAATCGCTCAGCTGTTGCCGAGCTGCCTGTATCAATTCGTAGGAGACTAGATGTTGTCTTTGTGGCAACGATCGATGAGCTCTGGAATGAGGTGTTGGTCAACGGATGGAAACCCTCAGCGATCAATCCTCAGACGGGAGAAAGCTCGGGAGCTGTCGGACAAGTTCGGATGGTTGCAGAGTCAGGGCACATGGGTGAGCTGAGCTAAACTGCAAAGCCACTTCTGCTTGTAGCATGGCTGCCAAACAGGCAGCCTTTTTTAATTCATGGGTATGTGCGCAAATTCCTCCTAGGAGACCTGCGAACACGTCGCCCTGACCTGCATGAGCCAATAAAGGGCTTGAGCGAATTATGCTTGCCACCGATCCATCTGGCGACGCAATGTGCGTGCGAGCGCCTTTCAGAACAATGTGTGCTGAAGAGAGTGATGTAGCCCACGATACTGCCTCAAGACGGTTGATTCGGAATTCAGGTTCAGTTGTTTCAATTCGCGCGGTGATCTCTGGAAAGAGTTTTGAAAATTCGCCGTAATGCGGAGTCAGCACGAAGTTTGGATGAAGACGAGCACCTTGATTGAGTCGCTCTTTTACAAAATGAAAGCAACCTGCGTCGAGTACTATTCTGATGTTCGGATGTGCAGACGCATACAAAAGTATTTCTTCAAAAACTTTCGAGTTTCCTGGAACCCATCCTGGGCCAAGGACAATTGAATTGAATTTGTCGAGGTTTGGGAGTCTTGTTTCAAAAATAATCTCAGGTTGCAGTGTGAGTAATGGAGTCTGACTGCTTTCCGGCACCAAAGCGTGAATAAGTCCAGCTCCTGACACGGATGCTCCCAGACACGCCAGCACTGCAGCTCCGGGATAACGTCGCGATCCAGCTATGATGAGAATCTTTCCATTGCTCACTTTGTGTGAGGCTGACTTTCTTTTGATCGACTCAATGAGTTGGCTGAGCTGTTTAGGATCCAAAGCAGTCCAGTCCGGTGCGTTGATGCGCTGACGAAATGAAAGTAAATCGAGATCAATGAGATGTAGTTGTCCAATGGCACCAACACATAGTTCATCGACATGTGCTGGCTTGTATGCTCCCAGCACGAAAGTTCTTGTTGCAGTAATATGATTGCCATCAAAATAGCCGAGATCACAGGATAGGCCGCTCGGGATGTCGAGTGAGACAATTTCCTTTTTTAAACCGTTAATAAATTGAATTGCCTCGGCAGCTATCCCTGTAACTGGGCGGTTGAGGCCAAATCCGAACAGTCCGTCTATCCAAACTGAGGCATTGCGAAGACTATCAAGTGATTTGAAATCGATTTCGTCGTTCACAGGGGAACAGCTCTTGATTGTGCCACCCAGTTCAACGAAGAGCTGGTGCATTCGACTGGTTTCTGGCTTAAGCAAAGGTGGACTGCCAGCAATTAATGCAATCACAGAGCGGCCTTCACGTAACAACTCGCACCCGATTCCGAGTGCGTCACAACCATTGTGTCCAGTTCCAACAAGGAGTGCTACGTGAGAATGCTTGGATGAGGGATAAAGTTCCTGAAAAAGCTCTGTACATCTAGACACAGCAGTTTCAATGAGCGACCGAACCGATGAGACTTCAGCAAGTGCGGCTGATTCAAGGTTCGCCATACTTTGAGATGAGAGTATGGCAATGCTCATTAGAACAACCGGTCACATCGGGTTTTAAGTGCTCTTGAGCGTTTCAGGCTGTCACGAAACCGCTCAGCAACGCTTTGTGGCAAGCTATCTGAAAAAATGAATCCATATTGTCCCTGACTGACAGACGCGAACGTACCATAGAGATCGTCTTTGTAGCAGCCAACTAGATCTGCATACGCACGTAAGGTTTCGCCGTCGCCGCGGACAATGTCGATTTTGAGAGTATGAAAATTTGTGTCGATAAAGATTTCTTGTTCAGCTTGCGACTGCTCTTCATCGATATCATAACAGTTCGACGTGCCGGTCGTGATGGGGAGCGATTGAGGGATGATCGCTTCATTAATGATCGAGGCAAGCCATTGTTGGCTTCGCCTATTTTCCGGGAAAACCATCGAGCCCAGTCCACATCCAGCCATTCCATAGGTAGACGTCAGATACCTGCCACCACTCATGCGGCCAGCAGGTGCAGGTGCGAGGTTGGGTTGCCCTTGATAGGGGATGACCCCCTGTCCGATTTGCAGCATCGGGTCTTCAGACTGAGTTTTTAAGCTTTCAGGCACAAAATTCTGAGAAGGAGATGCGAACTGACTTTTCTCCGGTGGGTGTATAGGCGTGTTGGGCAGTCCCTCAGGTTGTAATTGAGGTGGCATTGTCGGAACTTGAACACCCGTTTCCTGCAGTTGATTCTGTTGTCCCACCTCGTTCGTTATTTGCCTTGGAGTCTGGACCTGCATGGGTGGAGGTATAACCACAGGAACAGGTGCAGTGACTGGTTGTCCGCTCTGCTGTTGTGATTGCTGACTTCCTCCAAGCGGTGCGGGGGAGGCTACAGGAGTTTCTGGTACGACCTGAACTGGCTGCGATTGAGGGTTTTCTGTGCCGCCTGCCTGAGCCGGAATTTGCACTGGCATTGGAGGTGGAATGATCATGGGTGGTGGAATGATCATGGGTGGTGGAATTTGCATTGAAGGTGCAGACTGCCCCTCCCCCTGCTGATTCTCTGTATGAGCAGGCTGATATTGATTGGGTACTGGAATGCCCTGACTATAATTCGGATCGGAAGCGCTGGGCTGGTTCAGTTGATTTTTCGGGATGGGCTGACCTGTGCCATTGATCGAGCGACTGTGACGGACACCTGCCATGGTCGTGTGCGATGCACATAGCATGACCAAAAGAGGGAATTGTACTTTAAAGTAACTCGAGTTCATCCTCACCTCGCTACAGATGTGCCGGAACTGACAACTAGCTCGCAAGAACTTATCAATGCGTTTTCCTGAATCAATTCTTTTTTAAGTGATTCTAATGCAGCTACAGCGCCGGGCTTTGAGAATATTTTTCTATGATTATTTTGAGTGAAAGCAGCAAACGCAGAGTGTGAATCCGGTGTGCAACCCAACGACTCAGCCAAAGCCATCAGCGACTCGCCTCGGCCTTGTGCAGCTTCAGATGCAATCGTGCGGTAATTGTTTTTCATATAGGATTCTTGATCAAATCCAACTTGCTGTAGGCTGTCACTTTGGCAGTTAGAGGTTCCGCTAGAGATCATAAATACCTGATTCCATAGAAGCCCGTTGATGATCGATGCAATGAACTGTGGCCCACTGGGAAGAAGAACTGAACCAAGCCCACAGCCAGCCATCCCGTAGCGACGCGTCGGAGAGGGTGGTTTGACAAGCGC
>JBEAPS010000350.1:0-13516 GCA_041164285.1 Pseudomonadota bacterium | reverse complement strand
AGTAATTAAAAACAAAAAACACTCAGGCTGACTTGGTTTCCTTGATTTGATTCAAGACGCTGACCAGCGCGCGTGGAACACCTTGGACAACTCCAAGCATTCCGCGGTGCGGAGCAACGAGCGAACCGAGAATTTTGGCAACAAGCACATCCCGTGGTGGGAGTGAAGCCAATGCCTCAATTTGCTTAACATCAAGCTTAGCTTCTTCCATGTATCCAGTGACAGGCTTCAACTTATCGTTTTTCTTTGAAGCTTCACTGAATGCCTTGGCAGCTGCCGCAACGTCGCCAAAAACAAAAACGATACCAGTCTGGTTCTTGAGGTCGGAGGCAATCACTGCTTCCTTACGACCTTCAACAGCCTTCTTGGCAATCGTGTTTTTAACAACACGAAACTCGGCATTCACAGCCTTGAGAGCCCGGCGCATTTCGCTCAACTCTTCCACTGTCATGCCTTGGTACTGCGCCAAAAACAGCGCGGACGACTTGTCTAGGTATTTGACCATGTCGTCGCGCCAGGCGACTTTGGCATTCCTATCCAATCGAACCTCCCTTCAGGATGGATGGTATTAAACCATCGGGTGACTAAAAAAGGGGGTCTAGTCTATGCGGGGTTTACCTCGAAATGAGTACCAGCAGTCTTCGACCCTCAAACAAACTTTAATTTTTACTTCATTTCAGCCGTATCAAGACGAATGCTTGGGCTCATCGTTGCGCCAACATATGCTGACTTCACGTATGTACCCTTAGCCGCGCTTGGTTTAGCCTTCACAATAGCTTCAACAAATGTCTTCACATTCTCTTCAATAGAAGCCGCAGGAAAAGACGTTTTGCCAACAGGCGCCTGAATAATACCTGCTTTATTTACTTTGAATTCTACGCGTCCAGCTTTGGCGTCGCGGACAGCTGTACGCAGATCCATGGTCACCGTACCAACCTTCGGGTTAGGCATAAGGCCACGTGGCGCAAGAATTTTACCCAAACGACCCACAACACCCATCATGTCGGGAGTTGCAACGGCAGCTTCAAAGTCGAGCCATCCACCCAGAATTTTCTGAGCGATGTCATCGCCACCAACGAAGTCAGCACCAGCTTCTTCTGCTTCTTTGATTTTCTCGCCCTTTGCGAACACGAGGACGCGGACTTTTTTTCCGAGACCGTGAGGAAGGACAACGGCTCCGCGAACGTTTTGGTCCGCATGGCGAGGGTCAACACCGAGGTTCATAGGAACTTCAACTGTGCCATCGAACTTTGTGTAGGTGATTTCTTTGATGAGCGAAGACGCTTCATTGATTGAGTAGCGCTTTTCGCCATCAAACTTTTTACGAGCGTCAGACAGTTTTTTACCGACTTTTCTCATTTGATTCTCCTGAGGTTCCAGCGGTCCAGAGGACCTCCCTCATGTTTGAGTTAATCTCAAGCCTTGACTTCAAGACCCATAGAACGCGCGGAGCCCTTGATGAGCAGCTTCGCGGTTTCGATATCGTAACAGTTGAGGTCAGGAAGCTTTGTTTTAGCAATTTCCTCAACCTGTTTTTCTGTCACGGAACCACACAACGCCTTACCAGGGGTTTTGCTGCCAGACTGAATTTTAGCAGCCTGCTTGAGCAACACCGATGCTGGAGGTGTTTTGGTGATGAAAGTGAACGACTTGTCAGTGTAGACCGTAATGACCGTAGGAAGGATTGTTCCCGCTTGCTTTTGAGTGCGAGCGTTGAATTCCTTTACGAACATTGCAATGTTAACACCGCGCTGACCCAGAGCCGGACCGATCGGTGGTGCGGCTGTTGCCTGTCCAGCGGTAATCTGGAGCTTAATGAGACCTATAATTTTCTTTGCCATTGGCAACCTTCCTCGTATCAACTTGACCAGAGATTCAGCGCAAAACTCGCTGTTTCCAGACATGAGTGGTCTCGCTTAATACAAAGCTGAAGGTAGCGCAAGCCCGAAATTCAGAACTGATACGATCCTTGAAGCTCTGCCTTTGCCCGAACGACCGACGCCTTAGGTATGCTAGGATCAACTCCCTGTGCTGGTCTGTTAGAACTAATAGTAACCGTGCTCTTGCCGACCTCGAGCCCTAGACCGGCAGCAGCACTGAACTTGCCCGATCTTTCTTCGGGAGACACGTATGAGGCCATATACAGCAGACCCAATGCAAATCTTTTTTCACGCCAGCTGTAGAGCTCGCTTTGCACATCGCCAATGCGAATGTCGGTTTGCTCGTAAGTCGGCACAACCCTCAAATAGCTCCTTAAAGGTGCATTGATATCAAGACTCTCACCTTTCCAGTTCGCTATCTCTAAGTCGGCTGGGAATTGGAGTCGAACTGAGGGATGCGTGCGCGAAAAGAGAGCAAACTGTTTGAGCGCCGGCCTTACCCTCTTCGAATCGTCTTTATCGAACAACTTCTCGACGCCGCCATCGGTACTCACCACGGACGAATGAATTTCGAAAAGTAAGCCCTGAACGTAAGCGGGATACACACTCTCAGCATAGGCTGTTTTTATAGTTAATCCTGCACGGGAAAACATAACCTCTTCAGAGTTCTTGTATCCAAAAGAACGATAGCCGACGGCAATATTCAAATTAGACTTTCGAGGGCCTTGTGAAAGTGCTTGATAAGAACCACTCGTATCAACGTAGTGCCAGGCCCCCGCGCCGAGATAGTGCTGCCCAAGAGTGGTCACTCCTAATGATTCAAGCAAGTTGCCACCTACAGCAAACCCCCGACTGAGACCAAGCCAACATCCGTGCTGAACTGAACAGCGAACTTCCGCTTCAGCAGGCAAAGTCGCTGGATGCAGCCTTGAATCTAGTAGGGAAGATGGCGCAACGCTGCGAAGCGCACTTATGTTCGTGGGAGATACAGGCATCAACTCTGGAGATGTGATAGGTGCCTTGTCGTCTGATTGTGCACCTGGAGCTTCTTGAGCCATCGCGTTCGGCGACACAATACTTACCGATGTAAAGCCAACAGTCGTTAGAAACCTCACAGGCTTTCGTAATTTTTTTGGCTTAAATTTTAATATGAGTTCCGTGCTCATAATTCTTTCCTCTGGGGTGTAGTCAGTGAAATCCGAACAATACTCCGATTGATGCGAGGATTTTGCAACATGTCGATGAAATTGTGTATGAAGCGGGGATACAGAGTATGTGAGTCCAGCTTTCCGTTCATGAATCTAAGGTAAAGCACAGGAAGAGCGCAAAACGCGGGTCAGAAAAAAAGGCAGGAGCAGCAATGGCACTCGTCCCACATAGTGATTTTTTGGAACAATGCTCGCAATCTAGCCAAGCCGCCTATGAAGCTCTGAAGGGACTTCTCGAGTTTACCCAGACGACCGACGGCCTCATTCTCGTGAGAAAATATCTCGGCGAACTCATAAAAATTAGCTCTGAAATGAACGAGACTGAAGAAGAATTCATTCGAAAGTACCATTTCGGATTTAGCACTCTGGCCCTTTGGAATGAAGCTGAAGATACCAAGCACCTCAATCTACTTCAGCTTCCAAGCATCTTCACCCCAGAAGACTGGTCGTTTACCTTTTTCGAAGGCTTGGCTCGATATCCGAGCTCTGAATTTCAAGGCAGAATCACCACAGAATTAGGTTGTGGAAACGGCTGGATCTCTATAGCCCTCGCAGCCAAAACAAAGCCTGCCAAGATGATAGGACTGGATATCAATCCACGAGCCATCACATGTGCTCGGCTCAACCTTCTCCTGAATGCGCTTGATCACTCAGGAACCCCAATCATCGACTCAGAAGGTAAAAGTCTACTCGACAGAGTTGAATTTCATGTTTCTGACCTGCTCGGATATCCAATTGAAAAGAAAATTCAAGTTGATCGAATTATTGGCTGTATTCCACAAGTCTTGAGCCCCGAGCCACTGGCTGCCGCTCAATTTGTATCCGAAGACTCAGATGACAATTTTCTTTATTCCTTGAGCAATTACTGCGAAAAGCAAGGTTACGTTGAAGATCAGTTTGGCCTAGGCCTCATTGCAAGAGCTCTCGAAGAAGCGATCATCATTGCGAAGCCTTCCGCGAAAGTTGTTCTAAACATGGGCGGTAGACCCGGAACCGCCGTTTTAGAGAGATTGTTTTTAAGGCGAGGGTTTCAAATCCGAAAACTTTGGAGCACCAAAGTTTGGCAAGCAGGGGACACAGATATCTTACCACTTGTTGAAATCGAACGCCTTACGCCACATAGGTTTGAATTCTTCAGCAGCCTGACAAGTGACGAACCTATTAGCGCGCGCACCGCGCAGCATTATTTGAAAGCCGGAGGCAAAATAGCGCACAGCTTGAGCGTTTACGAGGCGCAAATTAAAAATCACGGCTCGATAAAATCCCTGTTCAAGTTTATCAAACAAGATGGCTTTGAAGATTCAAGGACTGGAATTGATCTTGCATTTTCGGACGACGAACTCGCAGAGGAAAAAACTGAATTTATTGGAAGCCTGTCTGAATGGTTGAGTCAGCATAAGTGCTTGCCCTACTCAGACGCAGAAGGCGAGCCTCAGCTTCGACGCCAGATTGCTCAGTTCTTTCGAAGCTACTGGAAAATTCCGGTTACTGCCAAGAGTATTTTTATAGCGCCAAATCGCAAATCGCTCCTCAAAAACCAAATTCAAATGATGGCTCCAAAGCTCGCGCTGGTGGAAAAGGAACTGAGCCATTTTCTGCCTCAGGCTTGGCTTCAGACAGAATGGTCAACACACCATACAACAGTCATTGAGGCGCCCAGACGCGTAGATGAAATCTGCAAACTTGTAGAAGCACTCAAACCGCAACTTGTAGTCACTGCCTTAAAAGACTTTGAGAGCCGAACAAGCGATGCGTTTGTGAGACTTTGCTCTGCGTGCGAAGCGCACAACGCTCAATTAATCCTAGATCTCTCAGAACAGTTTGAACTTTCAAGTCAGCCTGCGCCCAACGGAGTGCTATCGTACCTATCTGAGAACCCACTTCCCGCAAATGTGACCATTGTCTGCGGACTAGTCAAAAACAAAGTTTATAGTGATCTCGAAATTTGTTTTTTACTTTCGGAAAATCGTTCATTGCTTGAAAAACTCAGAGCAGCAGCGGAGCTCACCTATAGCCGAACGCCTTTACTGACCCAACGATACTATGGCCGAATTTTCTCAGATCTGCTCAATTTTCAATTGTCCGACGTCAGGCAAGGCCGCTCGGAACAGCTCCGCCTGCCAGCAGAAAATCCTGACAGTCCAGTCGCGCTCCCTCAAGCGCACGTTGTCAGAGCCTTTTCACATCCTGCAATCGCAATTCACAGCCAAACCGTGAGTTCGCAAACAGTGCGCCTTGATTATGGAGAGAACTGTTTTAATAGTCCTCCACTGGTCTATAGCGCCATAATGGAGAGCTTCCTCAGGCAAAATATTTCGCAGCAGGAGCTCAATTGCGAACGCCCCATCGTAGAGCTCATTCGTGAACGATTCGGCGTCCATTCGCTGACCGAAACTGATGTGACTTTGGGTCTTGGAGTGGCTCCGTTGTTCACCGCAGCCCTCGAGGTGATTAAGGAAAACTGTCAGTCAGTTCTATTGCCCACTGGAGCATACGGCTATTTCAAAGCAGCCTGCGATTACATTGATGTGCCTCACTCCACCATCACGACATCAGAACGACACGACTTTAAGGTGACAGCAACTGAACTTGACGCTGCGCTCAGCGCTTCCCCCTCACGCTGGCTCTATATCAACGGCCCAGTTGTAAACCCCACCGGCGCTGTCTATTCGAACGGAGAACTAATAGATATCATTGAAGTACTCCGATCTCATAAATGCAACTTGATTATGGACACCGTATTCTCAGGCCTTGAGTTCAATAAGAAACAAATGTCGATTCATCTCGAGAGGAATATCGATCCTGCCGGAGGCTCAGAGTGCGATGTGACAATTCTGCTTTTGGGAGGCTTGTCCAAAGAGCTGGCGGCCGGTGGACTTCGATTCGGCTGGGCTGCCACAAGTGACAAATCACTTACAACCGGTCTTCGCGGGAAGCTTTCAGCTGCCCCCCACTCCACCGTTCGCTACGCGGCTAAAAAGATTTACTCAGCACTCAATGAGTCCGGCAATGCTTTGCACACGCACCTTGATTCACAAAGACAGAGTCTCATAAGCAGAAGCAAGACTCTGAGTTCACTTCTGGTCAGTTTGGGATGGGAAGTCGTCGAGCCTGAGGGAGGATTATTTGTGTGCGCCTTGCCGAGAAAATACATCGGCACAGGAATAAAATCGATGGACAGTGAAACCCTCACATCCGCAGCCGATGCGGTTGCAGAGTCATTATTTACCACGACAGGGCTGCTCATCAATGGTTCAACTTGGACCGGGCTGCCCGGTTACCTGCGATTTGTCGTGAGCGTTTCGGAGAACGAATTTGCCTCCGCCGTCAAAAAGCTGCAGGAGTTTGATTCGTGCTGGCATATGGAACAACATTGACCTATAGGGGCGTTCAGGCTGGGACTCAACGAGGGCGTGAATCTATGCGTATTGCTATTTCAGGACACAGCGGATGCGGTAACACAACTGCAACAACCAATGTCGGCAAGGCGTTAGGCCTTAAAATAGTGAACTACACATTTAGGGACCTAGCCAAAGAACTTGGTATGAGTTTTGAGGATCTCCATAAAGAGGCTCCCTCCAATTTTATTTTCGATTATCTTACTGATCTCAAGTGCATTCGAGCGACGCTTTCGGAAGATATCGTTTTGGGTACCCGACTGGCGGCATGGCTCATGGATGCAGATTTGCGTATTTGGCTGAACGCTCCACTTGAGGAGCGAGCGCGTCGCATCAACAAACGAGAGACTGAGATAGGGGCTACATACGAAGCCGTGCTCTACAAAACCCTTAAGCGGGATGAGCAAAACAGAAAGCGTTATTTGCAGCTCTACGGGCTCGACATTTACGATCACGCTGACTTTGACATCACGATTAACACACAAAAGCTCACAGCAGAGCAGGTTTCTAGCCTCATATTTGCTGCTGCTCAATGGGCGAGTAAAAATCAGCTAGAACGAAAAAACCTCCATATAAAACGCATTCAAACGATTATATCGGACAAGCTGCAAATTCCTGAACAGGCACTTCTCGATCCAAACTATTTGGTCGATGTGAAAGAAATTTTCGAACGATTAAAGCGGGCCTAAAACCTCTCGCTCCAAGTTAAGCCCCACTCTGTTGAATTCAGTTCAACGTCTTGCTGCCCAGTGAGTACGCCCTCAGGAGTTGATTCAGCTAAAAATCCTGTAATTCCTCTACTTTTCTGCGCCCAGTGCAATGAAATATGGTGCTGATATTCAGAACCTGCACTTGAAAAAACACCAGGCCGTTGGGCAAATGAATAAGTCAACGCAGCACGATAATTCAGCCCGGTCGCTGGCTGATTTGCAACGAAAGTCAATTGTTGGCCCGATGGTGATACGTTGGTGCCAGCATAGTTGAATTTAACTGCCGTATTCGCACCTCGCCAAAACTCAGAGGTCGCTGAAATTCTCAGAGCCTGAGGCAAGTCGAAATAATTGAGTTTCCTAGTGAGCTCAAGTCCGAGTTGGAAAGGGAATCCGTGCAATCCAAAGCTGCCTTTTGGGTAGGACACTCTCTCGTATCGCCAATGGCCAGCAAGCGAGGCCCGCATATGAAGCAGTGGACTCAATACTAACTTCTTTCTGAGTGAAAGCTCAGTTTCAATATTCAGTTGATTGAGAACCTGCGCATCAAACTCTCGACCAGCGGCTGGGAAGTAGTTTGAAAAGCCTGCCGATAGAAGCAGATCGTCTAACATCATGTAACGCAAATCGAGACTCAAGATCGACAACCTCACTGAGTTGTATCGAAACTTGAGATCATAATTGGAGATAAAAGGGGGGGCATAAGGCATAGACGCCTGACCAAACCCTCCTCCAATCGATATTCCCGGCAGCCAGAGATAATTCGCTCCAACATCGGAATCACTCTCAAGGTCAAAATCTTTCAAATCTTCATCGACGGGAGGAGGTAGGTCGGCAGCAGCAACGGCAGATAAACTTAGCGCAACTGCATTCATCAGCAACGACAGTCTTAAACGCGAGATCCTCATTTTGGAAGTCCCCTCAATGCCTCGGAAGCTGCAACCAACGTGCAGAGAGCAAAGACACTCGCACGCTTTTGCACGAGGTCACGTGATAAATAATCGCCAAACCGTTTCTCACATATAAATACCATTGAATCGGCACCCGGATTTCGAGCGGACAAACACCAGCCCTGCGCACCCAATGCTTTTTCAATTGGAGCTAACCAATCAGCAAGCTTGCCCTCTTGCTTTAGGGCTAGAGCAAAACAGACTGTTCCTACAGGCTTATCTGTACTTCCACCCAATGGACCAGCGACACCTGTTACTGACAGCCCAACTTGAGCGCCAAGTGCCTTAAGTACGCCACCAGCCATCTCTTCGGCTGTCTCTACGCTGACCGCACCGGAGTGCGAAAGTGTCGCTGGAGATACCCCGAGAACACTTACCTTACTTTCATTCGAATACGTCACCACTCCTCCCAGAAAAACGGAGGAAATTCCTGACTGTTGAGTAACAAGAGATGCAACTCTGCCACCCGTACAAGACTCAGCGAATGCAAACTTTAGGCCGATCTGCTCAAAGTTATCGTGTAATTGGCCTACGAGACTTCGTGCTCCCCTATAGAGCAACCGTTGTCCTAATATTTCTTCAATCCGCAGTAATTCAGAACTGAAAACAACATCGGAATTATCGGTGCAGTCTTCTCCAGCCTCACATGGTAGATTTATGCTGTATGAAATGTAGCCCGCATGAGCCTGATACGAAATAATAACATTAGGACTCAAGGCCTGAATATCTTTTTCCACTACAGACAGGAGTGTTTGCAGTGCCGACTCACCCATTCCCCAAACATGCCAAGGCCCCCACTGCCTTTGTGTTCTGACAAATCCTCTCAGCTGAGATTTCACTTCATCATGGAACATGCGCTCGCACTCCCATGGCACTCCCGGCAATGCAAAGAGTGTGCAATTTGAAATCGCAGTTTCGCGAGTGACTGAAAAGCCTGCTGCCGTGCCCAACGCATTTTGGAGCACCTTCGCACCATGTGGCAAAATTGCTTGCTTTTTATTGCTCTCAGGAATCTCAATGCGGCCCGACCGTTGGAAAGCTGCTTGACAGACAGACCACGCCTCTTCGGAATATTCCGTAGGAAGGTGGAATGCCTCCGCCACAACATCGCTGGTCAAATCATCGCCAGTTGGCCCAAGGCCACCAGTCATAAAAATGTAATCATTTTTTTCAGAAAGTTCTCTCACTTTCGCGATGAGCGAGACCTTGTCGTCGCCAAGAATACTCAGCCCTGAAACATGGATGCCAAGGGCACTCAATTCCCTTATAATATATGCACCATTACTATCGATTGTTTTTCCGGACAAAAGCTCATTACCCGTAATGAGCACAGCCGCTTGAACCAACGACGCAGGTTTTTCCTTGTCCACGCTCTGTGGTTCAACTTCCAGATTGGCTAGAGCTGAGTGAAACTCGTTGGAAAATTCAACGCCATTAATGAACAGCCGTGGCATAAATACACATCCACTGCGCTTGATCATCGCGCTCACACCGCAATAACGCGAATACGACAATGCTGCAGCCCTAAGTACCCTATCCTGCTGAAGCAAACCACCCACGAACTTGTATGTGAGCTCACACGTCTTGAAAACGCGCGGATGCTCATCAGTGCTCGTTGTCACCGTCTCAATGATGAGCTCTTCGAGCGGTTGACGCATTTTTTTGAGAATTGAAACAACATCGACACCTGTACATCCAGCTATGCCCAGCGAAACTAAGTCTTTGGGGGAGTGATACCGTTTAGGTACCGTAGGGGCAGATGAAGCTCCCGTGCGCGTACGAAGGTGTTCGTCCGATACACCCTCGAATTCGAGTTCGTAGGGCGATTCATGTTTGAGCCACCTTACAGACATCTTTTGCACACAACACCTCCTGTCCTGATGAAACAGTTAGCCTCAACTCTAACGATTCCTGAGAACGCTAGCTAGACCAGTTTTCATGAACGGCAGACAGTTTGTCGCAAAAAAGACGAGATTTCCAGAATGACTGGCTCGAAGGGCGATTCACCAGAAACAATTCGGTCGGAACGAGACTTACAGGGCTCTACAAACATTTCATGCATGGGCCGAACGGTTTCTTTAAACTGCTCGGCAACTGATTCAGGACTTCTGCCTCGGTCTTTCACATCTCGGCGCAAGCGCCTGTGATACCGCACATCTTCGGTCGTATCGATAAAAATTTTGTGATGCAGTCGTGACTCGAGCGATGTGTCCGTAAAAATAAGAATGCCCTCAAGGAGTACGATGGGCTTGGGGGCAACAATTCTCTGAATTCTTGTGCGAGAGTAGGTATTGAAGTCGTACTGGGGAACAGCAACTTGGTGCCCCGCGGTCAAAAGATCAAGATGAGTGCAGAGCAAAGCAAATTCAATGGATTCAGGATGATCGAAGTTACACTGGCGACGATCTTCAATAGGTAAGTGACTCAAATCTCTGTAGTAATCATCCTGTCGCAAAATAGCGACTTGGTCCCGTCCGATCAGGTCAGCCAATTTCTCGCAAAACGTTGTTTTTCCGCTTCCCGAGCCACCAGAGACCCCAAGAAAAAGAGGCGGCGAAAAGGGTTTAGCCCGCGTGCCAATTGCTTCGTGCACTTTTTTAGAGAGCGAATGCAGCTTCAGCGCCGTCCATCCGATATTCATACCGATTCCTTTTCAGTGTTGGTCGGCTTCTACCTATCAGACCCCTGTTTGGCAAGTTGCAAAATCAACTAAGAGCACTAGACTGCGGCTGACCTTGTAAAACAGCGTTCCCGGGCACATATGGATGCGTATGCCGTCTACCCGGGGAACTATCGGAGCAGACTTATGAACCAGGCCCCGGCAAAAGCGATGAGCTCAGACTCATCCAGCGGAGATTCGAATAATTCGGGCGGCGTGAATATTGGAGGGGTTCAATTCTCCAAGGTTCCCCGCGTATTGATTGCAAAACCAGGCCTTGATGGCCACGACCGTGGCGCAAAGTATATTGCGAAGGCTCTTCGCGATGCTGGTATGGAGGTCATTTACACTGGCATTCGGCAGTCTCCCGATGAAATTGCCATTGCCGCAGTTCAAGAGGACGTTGACTTGGTGGGACTTTCACTCCTCTCGGGAGCGCACTGCGCGTTGTTCCCGCGTGTACTTGAAAGCCTAAAGAACCAAGGCGGCGCAGGCATTCCAGTGATCGGTGGCGGAATCATTCCCGAAGAAGACGTTCCAGAACTTCTCAAGGCAGGAGTGGGAGCCATTTTTACCCCTGGAACACGCATTGAAGACGTGATCGTAGAAATCAAACGACTTCTGGAGAACAAACCGTGACTCTGACAACCGAGCAAGCCATTGCAAAACTCCATCAATCACGAGCAAAAGTGCTTGAAGGTGGCGGTGAAAAACGCATCGCCGCGCAACACAAAAAAGGCAAAATGACGGCACGCGAAAGAATCGATGAATTGGTCGATGCGGGAAGCTTCGTCGAATATGATGCGTTCGTTGTGCATAATTGCGCTGACTTTTCCATGGAGAAACAAAAGTTTCCGGGCGACGGAGTCGTGACCGGCTGTGGCAAAGTCAATGGGCGCGACGTTTATCTGTTTGCTCAAGACTTCACAGTTTTTGGCGGCAGTCTGTCTGAAATGCACGCAAAGAAGATCTGCAAGATTATGGACCTCGCTGTCCAGAATGGTGCCCCTGTGATTGGTCTTAATGACAGTGGCGGTGCTCGCATACAAGAGGGTGTAGCGAGTCTCGGGGGTTATGCTGAGATTTTCTATCGAAACACCCAAGCAAGCGGTGTCGTTCCACAGATCAGCGCGATCCTTGGCCCCTGTGCCGGTGGTGCCGTATATTCACCTGCGATCACAGATTTTATCGTAATGACGCAGCATTCATCACACATGTTCATTACCGGTCCCGATGTTATCAAAACCGTCACCGGAGAAGAAATCGACTTTGAAACTCTCGGTGGAGCTGAAACCCACAACATTAAAAGTGGAGTTGCCGACGCTGCGTGCGCTGATGAATATGAAACTATCAAGTTTGTGAAAAAACTGCTCAGCTACATCCCCCAAAACAACCTCGAATCGGTACCCAAGGTCTCAAGTAACGATCCTGAAGCGCGCGCTGATCTTGAGCTCAACACAATCATTCCTGACAATCCTAATCAGCCCTACAGCATGCACGAAGTGATACAGCGTGTCTGTGATTCGGGATCATTTCTTGAATTGCAACCCATGTATGCAAAGAACATCATCACTGGCTTTGCCCGCATCGACGGACAGTCCGTTGGTATAGTTGCAAATAATCCAATGGCACTTGCTGGAGTTTTAGATATCAATGCGAGCATCAAAGGTGCTCGATTCGTTCGTTTCTGCGACTCGTTCAACATACCACTCGTGGTCTTCACCGACGTTCCTGGATTCCTCCCAGGAACTACGCAGGAATTTGGGGGCATCATTAAGCATGGTGCAAAGCTTTTGTACGCATTTTCCGAAGCCTCAGTTCCAAGATTTACTGTCATCACTCGTAAAGCCTACGGCGGTGCCTACGACGTCATGAACAGTAAGCACATTGGAGCTGATTTAAACGTTGCATGGCCAAGCGCAGAAATTGCTGTGATGGGCCCAGAGGGTGCGTGCAATATCATTTTCAAGAACGAGATTGCTGCCGCCGCTCAACCTGACGAAAAGCGCAAGGAACTCATCGAAACCTATAGAAATACGTTTGCAAACCCCTATGTCGCAGCCTCAAAGGGCTTCATTGACGACATCATAGAACCAAGAGAAACACGCAAAGTGCTCATCCGTGCCCTGCGCATGAATGCAAATAAGCGAAAGAACCTACCACGCAGAAAACACGGCAACATTCCATTGTGATGACGCCCAAGGATTTTTGAAATGACGAATGAAACTCCAAAATATTGTGAGCTGGTCTTCAGGCCATTCAAAAAGGTCTTGGTTGCAAACCGAGGTGAGATTGCAGTGCGGGTCATAAGAGCTTGCCGCGACCTGGCTCTTTCACCTGTGGCCGTCTATTCAGAGGCCGACGCCGATGGCAAACACGTCGCGCTCGCCGACGAGGCCTATTGCATTGGTCCAGCACCCAGCTCCGAAAGCTATCTGAAAATTGAAAACATTATTGATGCTGCGAAAAAGTCGGGCGCAGAGGCCATTCATCCTGGGTTTGGCTTCCTGTCAGAAAATGCAAATTTCGCGCACGCCGTACTCGACGCCGGTCTCGTCTGGATTGGACCATCGCCACTCGCAATTCACTCGATGGGTGACAAAACTTTTGCCAAACGTGCGGTGACTGCGGCGGGAGTGCCGTGTTCCCCGGGAAAAAACGAGCCTCTCAAAGACGTTGATGACCTAAAGTCGGTTCTTGCAGACATTGGT
>JBEAPS010000349.1:0-3380 GCA_041164285.1 Pseudomonadota bacterium | reverse complement strand
AACGGAGACCAACAGCTGGCTCAGCAATTAGAAGCTCTTTTGCGTCAACTGGGAATTGAAGGCCAAGCAGACATTAAATTATCCGAGGGACAATCATCTGCACTGCATCGATTATTTTTCTCTATTGACCCTGATAATGAAATCAACCGAAACAACAGCCCATTTATGTTTGCTTCATAGATAATTCATGCTCATTGCTTTTTATAACGTAATGCGAGAGCTTCGACACTCTGCAAAAGCTTTTCAGCGGATGGCGTCCGGCCATTGAACCAAACAATGTCATCTGAGAACACCCGCCAGTTCCTCACATTACTGCCATTCATCTCGGATAAGTGCAGCGGCATCAGCCCACGTCTTTGCGCCAGCTGGTCTCGCTTGTCGTGAATGAATTTAATGAATTCGAGAGCTGCGCTTTCGTTTCGCGAACCAGACACAAGTCCAAGACCTATCCGCTCAAAATAAGTTCCTGACGTTGGTACCGCAAACTCAAGATTTTTAACGTAACGTGAAGCAATCAGATAATCCGACTGCCATGAAAGTGCAGCTACCAACTTTTTAGCAAGAAATGAGGTCACGACCTGCTCAAACCGAGTATTGCGGCCCTGAAGTTTTGCCTGCTCCATCCATGAAAGCAACTCTCGTCTCTTGTCTTCTGGATCAACCGGAAACTCAGCACCACTTGCCATTGCTGCTGCCATCAAATTGAGACGCTCGTCTGTAAACAAAGCGACTCGGGATCGCCACTGTGGGTTGATTGAAGGATCCACGAGCCAATTCCAGTCAACTTTGCCCTGCGCAGCCTTTGTTTCAGAAAGGTACATAATACCGAGAGGATCAGCCATCAGATTTATAAAAGCTCTGCCATCAGAATTTGCCTTTCCCCGACGGCTCAGTCCCATTAGGTTGGGAGGGATCAGGATTGAATCCGGAATCGCCTTCAGTAGTTTATCATCAGTCAGCCGCACTAATCTCTGTTCATCAGCAAACACAACATCCCAGCTATTGGGGAGTGACTTGATCTTGGCTTCAAATTCCAAGGGTGAAGTCACAAATTCAATTCGTACCGAAATTTTGGTCGAATTTTCAAACTCCTGCACAAGACGTGAGTCGAGTCGTTGCGGAAGAGTCAGAATATTCAACATGGTTTCCCCTAGGGCACTCGCACTTGAACATCCGATTGTGAGAGAGGCTAACCAAAACAGGCGCTGAAATTGATCTCGTCGGGACCTTATGGCAAGACCACACCGTTGCCAGATGTAGGCTTTTGCAGAGAGGTAGAACTGCTTCATGAGTAAATTCCATTTTATTGATAGCGATGAGCTTGGTCGCGATCCATTCGCTGCTGAGGATAATGAAAGCACAGAATTTGAAAAGTTGCTTGCCTCAGAAGGCCAGTCAGCCTCTTTAAAACGCTACAGAGCGGGCGAGCCCGTATCAGGAGTGGTTCTCAAAGCGGGCTCTGAATATCTTTTCATCGACCTAGGGGGCAAAAGTACCGCAACGCTGGCGGTCGATGAGTACGTCTTAGCTGGCCTCGAGATTCCGGGTGTTGGGGCGGAAGTTCAGGCATTTGTGCGTAAAGACACAGGTTCGGAAATATTATTAACGCGCTCACTCCGCAGAGGCGATCAAGACGACGGCCTCATCCGGAGCGCCTACGACAACCGACTTCCGGTCGAGGCCAAAGTTGAGAAAGTCGTAAAAGGTGGGTTCGAGGCCTCCCTTTCTGGCAAAAGAGCTTTTATACCTCTGAGCCACATGGAGCTAGGAACTGTCGCTGACCCAGATTCCTACATTGGGCAAGTGCTGAGGTTCATTGTCACGGAATATAAGCAGGGGGGTAGAAACGTCGTACTCTCAAGAAAATCTATTCTCAAAGACGAAAAAGATGCAAAAGCGGGCGAAATAGTCCGGAATCTAGAAGTTGGCCAAAAAATGCCGGCTACAATTACTCGCCTCGCAGATTTTGGAGCTTTTGCTGATGTGGGTGGTGTCGAAGGCCTCATTCCCATGTCGGAAATGGCATGGAAACGTGTCGGCAAGGCTCAAGATGTTGTGAAAGTGGGAGAAGTGGTCAACGTGAAAGTGATCCGAATTGAGCATTCCCCCAGACTGCGGATTGCTCTCAGCCTCAAGCAAGCCCTACCTGAAGAACTCATCCTTCAAATGGCGGGTAAGCGAGGCTCATCTTTGGGTGCTGTCGCTGCTGAAGAGCGCGAGAACTCTGAAGCTTGGGAAAGCTATAAAACCAAGAAAAATCAGGTTGATCAGGCGAACTCGAATGAAATGGCTGGAACACTGGCTGCTGCCTTCGCAACCGCTCGAAAACGTAAACAATAAATAAACTGTACAGCCGCCCTCCTGTGTGCTAACGAGCGGCAGTGCAGTTCCGACGCGATCCGATTCACTCACACCATGGGGGTGTGTTGTCAATTGCAACGGCGCGGTCAGTTCATGCTGAGAAAGGTAATATTACCATGGCATCTGTTCAATCCGATTCATCAAAACGCAAAGTCAGCTACTCAAGCCTCGAATGGCTCGACGAAGATGTAGATTTCGCGAACCCTGAAGCAGCCGACAAAGACGCATTCGCTGCGCTTTTTGGAGAAGGCACTACAGGCTCCAACATCAAGGAAGGCCAAGTCGTACAGGGCCGCGTTATGGAAATCCTCGACGACTCCGTTGTTGTCGATATCGGCCACAAGTCTGCTGGCGCAGTTCCTCGCAGCGAATTTGCAACAGACGGCACCTTCTCACTCAAAGTTGGCGACCTTGTTGATGTGTTCGTCGACGTTTTCGAAGACGATGACGGTGAACTGGTTCTTTCCAAGGACAAAGCTGACCTGCTCAAAGCATGGGACCGCATTTCAGAAGCATTTGAAAAAGATGAACTCGTTCAGGGCCGCATCGTCGGCCGCGTCAAGGGCGGTTTGTCAGTCGACATCGGCGTCAAAGCATTTCTCCCTGGTTCACAGGTCGACCTTCGCCCTGTCCGCAACCTCGAGAAGCTTCTTGGTCAAGTTCTTCAATTTAAGATTATCAAGTTCAACAAAAAACGCGGCAATATCGTTCTCTCGAGACGTGTTCTTCTTGAGCAAGATCGTGAGCGCATGCGCAGCGAAACACTCAAGAGCCTCGAAGCCGGAAGCATCATGGCAGGTATTGTCAAGAACATTACCGATTACGGTGCGTTCATTGACTTGGGTGGCATCGATGGCCTTCTCCACATTACTGATATGTCTTGGGGTCGCCTCAACAGTCCAGCCGAAGTACTCAATGTAGGCGACGAAATTCAGGTAAAAGTTCTGAGCTACGATGCAGGTACACACCGTGTGTCACTGGGTCTCAAGCAGCTGCAATCAGATCCATGGGTGCAAGTT
>JBEAPS010000348.1:0-4783 GCA_041164285.1 Pseudomonadota bacterium | reverse complement strand
CATTGATTATCTTGCAGATATTCGCAGAAAACAGCTCAATCAAGCTGATGCCGTTTAACGTCAATACCCTCTGAGCCAGCAACGAAGCTTTGGCCTTTTTCATCTTCAGCAAGTCGAATGAGGCCAAGCCGAGCTGCCTTGTTCGTTTGATTGCGATATCTTTTTGCCACATCTGCCCATGGAAGTTTGCGTCTGAGTGCAAGGAAACTCATGATGCTTGTATCTACCTCAGAACGTAGTACCAATTCTTGAACCAACTGATTGAAAGTCGCAACTCGGAAAAATACCGACTGCCCAAACGACTGCGCTTCAAAATAGAGATCTTGATCTAACCAAATCGCCATGTGGCGTAGCTTTGCTCCCTCTCTGACTACCAAGATGTCTCCAACACCAAAGCCCGAATTACGTTCTTGTACGCTTGAGCGTGGCGATTTTGAGTTGCCTAGCAACTCGCCAAAAAGCTTAAAGCAGGCTCTATCTGACAAAAAATCAGATAAAGCATTAGGCTCCGTTACCTTGAATATGACCTCCCTGCCTGAGGCTGCAATGAGAGCCATCAGAGCTTCAGATGCAAGGTTACGTGCTTCAGAAGTTTGAAATCGAAACTCACTGTTTATGGCAACCTGAAATGAGGGAGGCAAAAGATGAGACAAGTCGACTGCACTGTTCATCCGCGAAAACTGAACCCGTGACTCTGAGCTAATTGCAAAGAGTGGCTTTAAGGATTCAAGAATCTTGGTGGATGGATCTGTAAAAGTTACGGAAGTGATCGTAAAGGAAACTGCGTTTTTACGGGCACCGGCAGGTGGGGGTAACTGCAGTTCTTTTGACCGAGAGGACGAATTGAGCCCAAAACTCCTCAATAATGGAAGACTTTGATTCTGTGAGTCTTGGGACACTGAGCTCGACTCAAATTCCACATCGGAAAGTGTGTCACCTTTTTTGATGCATGCTGACCAAAGGACACACCCCAAAAAAATTTTCACAAGGCAACAGCGACGCTTTAAAACCCCAAGAAGCTTCACCTTCAACTCGATTCTCTCAGTGCTTAAAGTGTCGATGTCCGGTCAGCAGCATAGCAATGCCTGCCTGATTACTCGCCGCAATCACGGCCGCATCCTGCACGCTCCCACCCGGTTGAATAATTGCCTTGATGCCTGTGTCCTTCAAAAGCTCAATACTGTCTGGGAATGGAAAAAACGCGTCAGAGGCAAGCACAGCTCCCTTAAGAGAAATTTTCGCTTTTTTAAGACAGTATTCAACGGCATCAACCCGATTGGTAAAACCACCGGCAACGGCAATCGTCTGATGATTGTTAGCAATGACTATAGCATTGGAGCGCACATGCTTCACAATTGTGTATGCAAACCAACAAGCAGATTTATCCATTGGCGTTGGACGCGCAACAGTTGGAATGTGGAGTTTTTCTGGATCGAAGATTACGTCATCGGTATCCTGAACCAGAAAGCCGCCCTGAACTTGAACGACTTGTTGTTTGTTCATGAGGGGAAGCTGAGTATTCAGCGTGACTAAGCGCAAATTCTTTTTGCTTTTAAGGGTGTCGAGTGCATCAGGCTCAAATGAAGGAGCAACCACCACTTCGAGAAAAGTTTCATGAAGAGCAAGTGAAGCACCCAGATCAACCTGCCGATTGAACAAAACAACACCGCCAAACGGGCTCACAGGATCGCCCTCGAACGCCCGCATATAAGCCTCAAGGGGAGTCGAACCCAGGCCCACTCCGCAAGGAGTGTTGTGCTTGATAATAACACAAGCACAGTCTCGCAATTCACTGATGAGCCTCAGCCCATGCTCCATGTCCAAATAATTATTATAAGAGAGCTCTTTTCCGTTGAGGCACTGCGCCTCCACCAAAGAGCAGGAGGCTCCATGGTGTGTAACACCAGACTCAGACCTATATAAAGCGGCCTTTTGGTGAGGGTTTTCTCCATAACGCATTGGCTTAACTCGTTCGAGCTCATAGGCCATTTGCGTTTCAAGTAATTGAGCCGACAAATTAGCCTGTCGCTGCACAGGACCTGCCCCTAACCGCACTCCCGTGATTCCATGTAGCTTATGCCTGAGGGACAGAGAAATGACCTCATCGTAGGTTGCAGTCTCGCTCAAGGCCTTAAGAGCCAACTCGACACGCAATTGCCCTGGTAAGGCGCCTGAATTTTTTTGAGCAGTCTCAATGAACAATTTGTAATCAGATGGGTCACACAACACACCTACTCTGCTAAAATTCTTAGCAGCAGCCCTCAGCAGACTCACTCCCCCGATGTCAATGTTTTCGATCAAAGCCGACAACTCTTCAGTGCGCCTGAGGGTTTCAAGAAACGGGTACAAATTACAAACGACGAGGTCGAATTTTTTTATTTGATGAAACTCGAGGTCATAATTATCACTTTCAGAGTTTGGCTTCGCAAGAATCGCACCAAAAATTTTGGGATGTAACGTTTTGACGCGTCCGCCGAGTATCTCGGGGAAGCCAGTAATTTCCTCGACCTTGGTGACAGCCATCCCAAGAGAACCAAGATACTCTGCGGTGCTCCCTGTGGCGGATAAACTACAGCCTACGGAAACCAAATACTGTGCTAATTCGCGCAGCCCCGTCTTGTCTGAAACACTAATAAAAGCACTTTTAAAGAAAATCTTTTCAAGCCAGTTAGAGGAAGAACTCTCTATATTTTGCATAGATGACACCTCGAGCATAGATTTCAGCACCGGACAGACTCGAGGCTCATATCACGACGCGAGGGCAAAAAAAACAGATGACTCTGATGAAACTCAAAGACTACAGAGTTACTCAAATTTCTTCATCAAAAATTGCTTAGCGAGTGTGCGTTAATGCCGCTTTGAGATCCAAGGTACCTTCGGCAAGTGCACGCCCCGTTATGACACCTGACACATTGCCAGTTTCAGCAAGAGTTCTGATGTCATCTAAGTCACGTACTCCACCACTCGCAATCACCGAAAGTCCTGACTCACGCGCAAGTCGAGCAGTGGATTCAATGGCTGCACCGGAAAGCATCCCGTCACGCTCTATTTCAGTGAATAAAATGGTCTCTACTCCAGCAGCTGCGAGCTTTTTAGCAAAATCAATGGTCGTCCAACCCTCGGTTTGGGTCCAGCCACGCACCGCAATTCTGCCTCCCAAACTGTCGACCCCAATGACGAAATGCGATGGATTTGAACTAACCAAGCACATCACATCGTCGAAGTCGGTGACTGCCCAAGTTCCAATAACAACTCGACTGACGCCAAGAGCGAGAGCTTCGGCCACCGCAACTCGCGAGCGAATTCCACCCCCCATTTGAATTTTCACTGAACTCGATGTCACAATCTCACGAATTGTTTCAAGCGAGCGACGAGCACCAGAATGGCTCTCAGGATCGTCACCAAATGCTGCATTGAGATTTACGATATGGGCCCATCTCGCACCTACTTTTGCGAATTCCATTAACTGACTCACCGGATCAGTATGGACAATTTCGGCCGTTTCGCGCTTGCCTTTTCTAAGTCTAACACTTTTGCCATCGAGTAAGTCGATTGCAGGAAACACATCGAATTGATTTAACGAGCTCATACAATCATTCCCTTTGTCGAGAGCACCGTGTTTTCTCCACTGGGTGTCCATGCAGCACGCGCAGAACGAGCAAAAGCCTTGAAAACTGATTCTGCAATATGGTGGTCATTCTCCCCGCGGATTGAATCAATATGAATCGTCCATTTTGCGTGAAGCGCGAACCCACCAAAAAACTCTCTCAATAAAGAGCTATCGAGCTGCCCGATGAATGGACGCTGAAACTTGACTCCAAAATGCAAATAAGGACGTCCAGAAACATCGACTACAACCTTACTCAATGCCTCGTCGAGCGGACACTCCATCATTCCAAAGCGTTCAATTCCAGAGCAATCACCCAGCGCAGAAGCTACAGCCTGACCGAGCACGATGCCAACGTCTTCAACCGTGTGGTGCTGATCGATGTGAAGATCGCCAATGCAATTCACTTGAAGCGCAACTCGAGCGTGGCGTGCAAAGCACTCCAACATGTGATCTAAAAAACCAATTCCAGTTTTCACGGAAATATCCGCAGACTCTGGTGCTGCATCAAGATTGAGAGCAACAGAAATTTTGGTTTCACGTGTTTCTCTTTCAATTTTTGAAGACCTTGCCATTTCTTTACCTCAATTGAGATTTTGACTCAGGATGTCCTGAATCTGTTCAAATTCTGATGCAGGAGGCATGCTAATACGGACCGCGTTGGCCATTCGTGCGCCATGATAGCGACGAATCAAAAATCCAGATTCGTTAAAAACACGCTCGAGTGTTTCCGCCTTTGGAGTTACAAAAAAAACAAAGTTCGCCTGTGAACGACTGACGAATGATACATGGCGACATTTGTGCAAAAGTGCATTCAATGACTCTCTTTGACGTTTCACTTCGAGCACAGCCTTCTTTGTCTGATCGACCTTCGTTTCAAGAATGTGCGCAGCAAGTAGCTCAGATGGCCATGTGATTGAATAGGGTGGCTTCAGGGCTCGCATAATACGAATGATGTCTTCATGAGCAATTATACATCCCACGCGCAGACCGGCAGCGGCCCATGCCTTTGAAAGAGTTCTCAAAACAATGACATTTGGTCTACGAACAGCCTCTGCAATGAAACTTTGGTGGGCAGCGTCATCTGAAAATTCAATGTAAGCTTCATCAATAATGAGAACGCCTCGGTATCGATCGGCAAAATTCAAAATCAAATCTCGCTCACATACCGTCCCT
>JBEAPS010000347.1:0-3684 GCA_041164285.1 Pseudomonadota bacterium | reverse complement strand
TTGGAGACGCGCTCCCATGAGCAAGTAGCGCAGCGGCGGCACGCGTTAAAGAGTCGTTAAGAGGGCAGTCCGCGTTGAGCGAAAAAACCCCAAGTGCAACTCCACGTTTGTGGGTATTTATAAGCGCTGCGTGCATGAAGCATTTCTCACGTTCTAAAAAGGCGCAGAATATCGTTAAAAAAGACCAAAACGATTAAGCCCAATAAAATTGCAACACCTACACGCTGAACTGCAAGCTGAACACTGTCTGGCAAGGGCTTACCATAAGCGGCCTCTACACCTTGCAACAGAAGATGACCACCATCGAGTGCAGGCAGGGGAAGCAAATTGAACAAACCAATATTCAAACTCATCCACGATATCGTCAGTATGAAAACCAGTACCCCTCCTTCAGCCGCATCACCCGCCACTCGAGCAATGGCAATGGGTCCACCCAAATTCGAAAGAGGAACTGAGCCTGACACAAGCTTTTTCAGAGCTGTAAAAATTGTGGTAGTCTGTTTCCAAGTTTCATTGAAACCGTCCTCAAGCGATTGCAACAAAGATTCGCTCCGAACAACCACAGGCGCAACGCTCACGCCACGCGATACAAATTTGACCGGAAAGTCAACCTGATACTGATCTCTGTTCAATGCATCCAAGCCTGCCCGACGAGGTACGGAACACTCAAGTGTTCTCATTTCGTTGTTCTCAATGCTCACCACTTGCCAAGAGACATTTGCCGGACCCGAATCGCTGGAACTAAAAAGTTTTTGGAGCCCGAAGGAAAATCCAACCGGCCCTTGAAGCTGGGGAGCGTTTTTCCAATTAAAAAGCGTGTCAGCTGAACGCAAACCACACTTTTGCCATGCATCTTTCGCAGCAATTCGTTTGTCTCCAGTATTGAGTTCATCATAGCCGCGAATCATCATGTCTGATGACCTGACAGTCGCGTTCCAAGACTCTGGACTCAAACCTTCATTTACTTTCAGTTCAAGCGTTTCAAAATTTGAGTGTTGTTTATTTTTTTCGGCCGTCGCAAGATATTCAGGGGTCACCGTTTTCAGTCTCTCTACCTTTAGAACGGACGGCCCTGCAGTCACGGCATGCTCGACCTCGTGAAGCGCAGAAATTTTCTTCCCATTGACCTCGACAACTTTATCTCCGCTTTTCACACCTGCCTTTGTCAAGGCAGTCACGTCACCAGACAGGATAAGGCGCGGAGTTTCAAAGAACTGAGACACCCCAATTCGACCAACAGCGATGGGCTCACCAAAAAGATTTTCTGACATTTCTTTTGCTGGCGTCATGGTCAAATTGATTTGCTCTTCACCACGCTCTACAAGCAGTTGGGTTTGCTTTTCAGGTCGCGCCGAGATCATGCGGTTGATGTCACTCCACGTGCGCACTGTCTCATCATCAATTTTCAGGATCTTATCCCCAGTCAGCAGACCGGCGTTTCGAGCAGCCCCCTCGGGCATAACACTCACTACTGGAGATGGTTGCGGCAGCCCCACATTAGACAGAATTATCATGACGACCAAACTCAACACAAAATTAGCGAATGGTCCTGCGAATGAAATGAGAGCTCTTTTGTATACAGGTGCTGTGTTAAGTGCTCGGCCCTCGAGGTCATCAGGTGCAGGCACACCACCCTCATGACCGAAAAAACGCACATAGCCCCCAAGAGGAAGCCAGCATATTTTATATTCGGTTCTGCCTTTCCTAAACGACCAAGCGGTCGGTCCGAAGCCTAGACTGAATTCTTCCACCGCAATATTCAGCCACACACCAGCGAGATAGTGTCCGAGCTCATGGACGAATACAACCACCCCGACAAGTGCAATAAAAGCCACAAAGGGATTGGTTAAAATCCAGTTAACTAGCTCACTCATTTTTTGAACCTTTTCAGGCTCGCAAGCTGAGTCACATTTTTCCCATCAGAAGCCTCAGATGACTTGCGAAATTCGGTTTGCTCAGGTGTGCGTCCAAATCGCCGCTGTCGCGAAGAAAAATCACGCAGGAAACCAGCAAACAACTGGGCTGTAAATTCGGGCCATGGAGCACTTTCAAAAAAGTATTCCGCATAGGCAGACTGCCAGAGCAAAAAATTACTCACACGCTGCTCGCCGCTTGTTCGTATCACCATATCAACGTTTGGAAGTCCGGCGGTGTCAAGCTGCTCTTCAAATGATTGTTCATCAAGATCGGCCGGGTAGAGCTCGCCAGCATTTATCTTGTCGAGCACACGCCGCACGGCCCTGAGAATTTCACCGCGGCTTCCATAGCTGAGTGCAATACATAGATTGAGACCCGTATTGGACGCGCTTGCTTCTTCGAGTGAAACGGCTTGCTCCAATATGTCTGTCGAGAGTTTGCCTCTATCGCCAATCAACCTAAATTTAATGTTATTTTCGAGGATTTTGTTACGCTCAGCCTTAAGGTACCAACGCAACAGGCTCATCAGCGCGCTCACTTCTTCCTCCGGACGACGCCAGTTTTCATCGGAGAATGCGTACAGAGTCAGGGCCTGTAAACCGCAATGAACCGCGAATTCGGTGATTTCATTAACTCGCTCGACACCCTTACGATGGCCGGCCACACGTGGCAATCGACGCGCAGTGGCCCACCGCCCGTTGCCATCCATAATGACACCAACGTGCCGTGGTAGCCTTTGTGGGTCTAGTTCCCAGCGCTGAAAAAACTCATTCATTCCAATGCCTCAAACTCTTAATCTTCTGGATTAATGCGACATCCCTGCCAAAAGTCCGGCTATAGCGTACCGTTGCAGGTTGGTCTAGCCGCTGGCGAAAATTGACACAA
This sequence comes from Pseudomonadota bacterium, assembly GCA_041164285.1. Lineage (GTDB taxonomy): Bacteria > Bdellovibrionota_B > Oligoflexia > Silvanigrellales > Silvanigrellaceae > RFOM01. The sequence goes on along the minus strand of JBEAPS010000347.1, from coordinate 882 downwards.
CAAGTCGGTTTTGACTAGCTTCAGGCGCAACACACTGCGGCGCTCCCCACCGGAGCACCGCTGCGGGGGATTGAAAATGTCGACCGACACAGCCAAAGCCAAAGAATCACAGGTTTTATCCACGCAGGGATACCGCGGTACGCGAGACTTCCATCCTGATCTTCAGCGTTTGAGGCAATGGCTGAGTTCAAAAATGAAACTCACACTCGAAGGGTACGGTTACGAGGAATACGACGGACCAATTCTCGAGCCTTTGGAGCTCTATGCAAGTAAATCGAGTGAAGAAATTGTAGCTGAACAATTATACTCATTTGAAGACCGTGGTGGCCGACGAGTTGGTATTCGTCCCGAAATGACTCCAACTCTCGCGAGAATGGTTGCCTCAAAAGCCAAAGAACTGGTCAAGCCCATTCGATGGTACTCAATTCCAACATGCATGCGATACGAACGTCCACAGCGCGGCAGACTTCGTGAATTTTCGCAACTAAATGTCGACTTGTTCGGTGGAAATCCACTGGATGAGGATATTGAAATCCTCTTAACATGCCATGACCTGCTCGTTGCGCTTGGAGCAAAGGCGTCTGATTTTGAGATTCGAGTGAATCACCGAGGACTTGTCGACGACCTGCTCTTTGGCGTGCTCAAACTTAATGAAACGCAGAAAGCCCCCGTCCTCCGACTCCTCGACAAAAAGGACAAACTCTCTGCAGAAGCGTTTCGTGAGGAAGCATCAAAACTCTGGCTCAGTGAGAAAGACGTTTCGACTTTGGAAGACTTTATGAGCCGCCCGTTGGAAGCAATTCGACCTCTTCTTGGTGACAAGGTCGAGCATCTGGATGCAATCACAGCCCGCCTAGAGAGCATCTGTAAACTTATTCCTTC
>JBEAPS010000346.1:0-8035 GCA_041164285.1 Pseudomonadota bacterium | reverse complement strand
GTGATTTTCGCAAATCCGCGAAAACTCATGAAAAAAAAACATACTGCGAGTTGTTCATTGTTTTAGCGTCACTTTTAAAATCCTCAGAACTATCATTCAATTAGGTAACGATAGTTCTCTTTCCGCAGGTATGATTCTAACGTACCCTGAAGCGATAAGACTCACCCTTACGACTCGGAGCAGTTCGAATGGCGCTGAAACATATAGTTGCAAAGCAAATCAAAGCAACCAGGCTGCAAATGGGATTAACCCAAGCTGAACTTGCACGAAGAGCAGGAATTTCCATACGATATCTTTCGAGACTTGAAACAGAGCCCCAAAACCTTTCTTTAGACGTCGTCGAAGAGGTTGCGAAAGCACTCCGCATGACTCCCGCTGACCTATTGTCACTACAGAAAGCACGCCGCGCCGATGACAATTCGCCCGAAGCACTCATTCTCGAAGCTCAGCGTCTGCTCGACCTTGCAAGCCATGCGTTAAAGTCCCGCTGAATCGGTTCTCCGTGCCAAGACCACTCCAGAGTCTCTTTCAGCTGAGGCAAGTACAAGAGAATCGCCTGGCTGGAATATGTCATCGTGAAGGAATTGATCAACAAAAAAGGTTATCACAGCATCGACACGGCCCCGGTACGTCAATACACCAGCGACCGGGACGCGCCCCTTACCCTGCCAGAGTTCGCCCACAATCACGCTTTGTCCCAGCTTGAGCTCCATTCTTGGCTCTCGTTCTTCCACTAACTTCAACTTGAAAACCCGCAACCTACCGCTCATTATTCTTGAAGCTCCTCTGCTCGACTGGCGAAGAGTAATCAACTTATCTGCTTCTGTTGAGCATTGAGGCGCAACCCTTACTATTCAGTAAGAATTAATTCCATAAAGAACCACTGCTCCGTATCGCATCACACGCTTGCGGTGCGAATAAACTCATGGCAAATGCTGACATCAATGATTTAATGCTATGGAGGTGTGCGTTGTTCACTACCCCACCTTGGGCCGACTCACTCCGCCCGAATCTGACGCAGCTGGAGACTCTGTGTGGTCCCGCACGCCGGCTTTGGGACAAAGACCTTCTCCATTGGCGCGAGCATTTGGGGTCACATCTCATCTTTTGGGGTCCTCCTGGCTCTGGAAAAACAACCCTGGCCATGCTTTTGGTAGAGTCTCAGAAGTCAGTTTCATTTCGATCCCTGTCCGCAGTCCGTGACGGCATCAGCGAAATCAAAAAAGCATTGGGCTCCCTTCAAGGTGGAGGAATACTCTTCATAGACGAAATCCATCGTCTCACCCGCCCCCAGCAAGACCTACTTTTGCCAACCCTGGAATCAGGAGACTGCTGGTTGATCGCAGCAACAACTGAAAACCCAGCTGGCACACTTTGCCCCGCTATTTTAAGCAGAGTTCGAACGCTGCACGTCAGACCACCTGATCAAAGCGATTTGCAATTACTCCTCAGGGCAAATCTCTCAAAACATCCGAAACACTCTGATCTTCTCGGTCAACCAGATAAATTTGAACGAATCACAGCGCACTGGATTCCGGTGGTTGCAGCACGATGCGGTGGCGATGTTCGGCTTGGTCTCAATTTACTGGACGGACTCGTTCACTCCAGCGATGGACAGTCTGAAAAAGACATCATTCAAGGACAATTGAGAGCATGGACTGCCCAGACGCACTTTGATTATGTGAGCGCAATGATCAAAAGTATGAGAGGCTCCGACCCCGACGCCGCACTGTTTTATGGCTATGCAGCAATTCAAGCAGGTGAGGATCCTCTCTACATTCTTCGAAGGTGCATTATTTTTGCAAGTGAAGATGTTGGTAACGCCGATCCCGCTGCACTTCGGATCGTTCTGGATTGTCATGAGTCTTTCGAAAAAATTGGTCTACCCGAAGGAATGTACTCAGTTGCTCAGGCGATTTGTTACCTTTCCGCAACAGTGAAAAGTAACCGTATTCTAAAGGCACTTGAAACTGTTAATGACTGGTGGACGAGAGAATCTGGAGACAAACAAAGCATCACACCTCCTGAGCACCTTATTCTCAAAGGACACCAGAAATATAAATATCCGCATAACTTTCCTGATTGCTTTGTCCGTGAGCAATACCTGCCTCAGAAAATTGAAGTATTGCGCAGAAAACAAGGCGCTGCCTACCGGCCTTCAGAGTTCGGTGCAGAGCTGAAACTCAAAGAACGATTGCGCAAGCTCTGGAGCAAATAACGCAACACATTTAAGCAATCGTAATTGAGAGAAAAAAACTGACTGTACTTTGTCTACGTTCAGCTATAACATTCGCATCAACAAATGAGTTTAAAAAGCCTTCGTGAGCAGTTCCAAAGGGTGACCAAATGAAGTTGTTGAAATCCGCGACTCTCGCCATTTCCCTTCTCTCACTGCACTCCGCGTATGCGGTCAGTCCAAATAAGATGAAAGCTCAGCTTCCCATAGGCAACGGACATGACGCCCTGCAACTCACATGGCTCATTCCCAAACTCTCTCACAGTTCTCCGCGCGCGCTTGTCATCCTCCAACACGGCATGATGCGTCATGCAGAGAACATGATGTCTTTAGCAGAGGCACTTGTTTCAAAAAATATCGAAGTTATGCTTCCCTCAATTTCAGATGAACAGTATCTGAATACTCTTTTTCCTGAAGAATTTGCTGAAAGTTTTTCCAAATTAACTCGCAATCCCGCAGGTCAAACGCTCCCTGCAAAACTTTTGCTTGTTGGCTTTTCAGCTGGTGCGAGATTCCTGAGCCATGCCGCTGGACTTATAAGGAACACACAAAATATCCGCGGTGTTCTCTTGCTCGATCCGGTTGTAGGTCACCTGCCCGAACAGCAACTTGGCCCTCAACTGAGCGTGCCATATTTTACAATTCTTGGTCGTCCAAGCCGCTGCAATGCAGAGGGCAGTGTGTTTCCTTTACTTGAATCAGGCCAGTATCAAGCTCGAGGGTTCAGGCTCAAAACCGCAAGCCATTGTGACTTTGAAGGACGTTCGTCAGACTTTCTTTGTTATATGTATTGTGGTTTTTCCCCCAAGAAAAACACGCGAGCGATCGAAATTTTTGTGAGCGAATGGGTTTCCGGACTGATCGACAATGACGAGCCTGACTTTGCATACCTCCCTGGAGGGAAGGTGTTCGAGCATTGGCAAAATCAAGGTATATTTGATTCGGTATTCAATTAACCCTAGCCCAAACCTTCTTCGGGATAGCTATGAAATGGCCCCGAATAGAGCTCTTTTAGCAGAACTTCATTACAAATGCGTTTTGAGGACGTGCCTTGAGGCGACCCTAAATCAGGGGTCAATTCAAACCTTGCATCAAGCAAGCTGGCTCTTTTGAGATCCTCAATGAGCTTGTTCCAAGTTCTATGCCGACCGTCAGATGCATTGAGCCTCCTCCCGCTCAGTCCATCTGAATACAGCCAGCGCATCATGATATGGCAGATGTCTGATATGTGAATTAAGTTAATGAAGGAGTCTGGATTTTTTATGAGTCCTCTCTGCAACCAGCTCACCGGATCGCGACCTGTTCCATAAATTCCAGCTAGATGTAAAACACATGCGCCACGATCCCGTAAGTCCTCTTCGGCGCGCACTCGGGGCTGATTAAAATCAAGCGGAAACTTTTCATCAACGAGAGCTCCAACAGTATTCACCCGATAAGCTGACGTGCTCGCCAGAATCAACACCCTCTTTTTTTGCAAACATTTAGATTCAAAAAATCTGAGAGACTTCTCAATCTCTGCATCTTTCTGAGCTGCCGGAAATGTCCAAACAATTTGCTCAAACGACTCAACTACAGACCATGATCCGGGGTCGTCCAGATCAAAGTATTTAGGTTGTTCAAATGAACCATTTCCTTGTGTTGTTCCCTTACGACTCGTGACACAGAAGCCTAGCGAGTGGAATGCCAGAAGCGCTTTTGCGACGTAGCCGCGACCGAGAATTAGTGCCGACGGAATTGGAGGTTGAAAACTGTGCTCTGTGTTCACAGTGACTGAAAACCAAAAAAGGATTTGAGCTCTGGACTCATCTGCCCGACAGTTCCTTCAACGTCTTCAACAGACTTCACACAGGAAGTTAAATTTTCGAAACCATCCCTCGTAATAAGAATGTTATCCTCAATTCGAACACCAATACCCCGCCATCGCTCGTCAACAGTTATACAGTCAGGCTGAGCATAAAGACCTGGCTCAATCGTGACGACCATTCCAGCCTCCAGTGGACGTTCTATGTTTTTAATTCTGTACCGACCGACATCATGAACATCCATTCCAAGAAAATGGCCAAGGCTATGCGGAAAAAATTCTTTATGCTTTTGACTTTCAAGAATAGATTCTGCCGTTCCGCTCAGCAGCCCCAGTTGGAGCAAACCATCAATGAGAACGCGCGCTGCAAGTTCGCCAACCTGGCTGAATAAGACACCTGGACGCAATGCTTCAATAGCAGCTTTTTGTGCCATCAATGTCAGCTCATAAATATCTTTTTGTTCGGGAGTAAACTTTCCGGAAACAGGAAAGGTGCGTGTGATATCAGCAGTCAAAAAGTTCCATTCACATCCGGCATCGATCAATAAAAGTTCATTATTTTCAACACGGCATGAATTCACATTGTAGTGAAGACAACAAGCATTTGAGCCACCGGCCACGATACTTGGGTAACCTAATTGAGAAGACCCTCGAGACCGCATGACGCTCTCAAGAACCGCCTGAACCTGATACTCCTTTACTCCTGAATGTGAAAACCGCATCGCAGCCTCATGAGCTTCCGAAGCAATAGCATTGGCTCTCCGCAAAGATTCAATCTCAAATTCATCTTTGAAAAGGCGCAGTTCATGAACAACATCACGCACGTTGAGAATTTCAGCTCCGTGCTTTCGCAAACGACTTCCTAACAATAGTGGACTCAATTGCTCATGAAAATCTTGCTGGGGAGTTGAATCCCAATAAATGGTATCAGCAAAGGCCAGCAATTTGGGTAGTTTTTTCTCTAATTCAGTGATCGAATAAACGGCATCAAACCCCAAAACATCATGTGCCCCTGACAAACCCAGCATGGGACCATTCCACAATTCGGACTGAGGCTCCCGCTCTCTTAAAAAAAGAATCGACTTTTCATTTGAACTTTGGGGGACAAACACTGCAACACTGTGTGGTTCGGGGCATCCTGTTAGGTACAAAAAATCGCTATCTTGACGATAGGTCGCTCTATCGCCAGAGGGTCCGTTGTTTGGTCGGGCAGAGGACAGAATTGCGATACCGGATCCAATTGCGCTCATGAACTTACGACGTCGTTCAGAAAGTACTTTGAGGTGAGTGTCACCCAGCTGTGTTCTACAATCCTGTTTCATGAGCCACCCTCCTATCTAGCAAAGATGGCTGTTCTATCTAAAAAACAAAAGCAAATAAAGCGCAAATCACTGAACTTTGCTGGTTTCCTCGGCTGAAATTGGCGGAACAACTGCACCATCAGGCTGAGTGGGGGCGGGAGCAACCTCTGGAATACTGTTTGGGTTACTCAAATTTGCACCAGAAGGCACAGGCTTACTGAACCTTGGCACATCTTTACCAAAAAGAGGCCGATAATGTGTGGATTCCTGCACCTCATAATGAGGTGCAATGATGTGAATGTTTCCATGTGAATCGATGGACACGTTCACACCTTCGAGCGTCTGATCCCTCACTGAACTGACGTTACGTCCATTGAGATAAATCACCCGTGCAGGAAAGTCTGTGGTCGGTGCACCTGTCTCGGGCTTACTGAATTTTCGCGTCTGCATAAATTCAACTGGCGAAGTTTGTGAGTGAGCCCGTTGAGCGTTGGAAAATCCAGATCTTACTTGTTGCTCAGGGAGGTTGATCCCGCGCACTCGCTTCATAGGCTTTTGCGCTCCCAGCCCAAAAAATCCACCTTGGGAAAAGTCACTCTCCTCTGTCGTTCCGGCATTTGCAGAGTTTGAAGTGCTCGCATTATCGGCGCCTCGCTCCTGAAAAGCGTCCTGAGCCTTAACGGTCCGAATGCTAGTGGCACATATGACAGACAGAAGTCCGACTCGAATGAGCTGCATTTCCAACCCCCAAAGAATTATTCCCCAACGGAGGTAGCATAGCCCGTCCCGACAAAATCAGCTCTGCAACTTTTGCCCAACCAAAGAACCAATCACCGGAGCAAATAAAAAACCACTCTTATGTGCTCCTGCGACCAAAAAAATTCGCCCACCAAACCCATCAACCCGATGAGGTACTTGTTCAACCAGCAGTTCTCTGTGTCCGAATCCCAAACGCCATCCCCATCGCCACTCATGCTTCAAGGAATCAAGGCTTAAACCAAATTGCTTTGCGAGCAGTGTTTTGACAACCTGCTTTTGGCTCGCAACAGAGTGCTTCTCAGCTGCGTTTAAATTGAGAAACGAGGACTCAAAGGGGCAAGTCACTGACACAGATGAGGCAAACAAACGTCCAAGTTTTCCACTGAAGGTCACTTTTTCCGGAGCTGTGTCTCCGATGAATTCAAGAAGAGAAAGTCCATCAGGTAAATACCAGTTGGGCACTTCAGCGCAAAGTGTTCCGCCGTAGCTGCAGCGAAACTTACGCCCCTGTCCCCCAAAAAAGTTTGCACAGCCCCAAGACTCAAGAATACTTGGTGAATAGCTTCCAGCACACAGAATGACATCAGATAATTTGTCACTTAGTTTGAGCAGCTCTGCTAACTCGCGCGCATCTTTATTCAAAAACTGAACTCCACGACTCAGACACACAGCCTCAAGCATTCTTAACAAGTAAAGGGCGTCGACCCACGCTTCACCATCGTACTCAATTGAGAAATCTGTAGGTCTGTAAATGAGCTGTTGTGACAACCCTCTCCTCTCCAGTTCATCAATTGGCTGTGCGATTCTGCGCCACTGTTTGTCGGCCTGTTCAATTGTTTCAAAGACATCTCTGCCTTTCGAACACAAATAATGAGAAGAGAAATTACAACTTTGACCTGCTTTTTTAAGTTCCTGCTCCAGTTCTTCAAGCCACGAGGGATAGTCAGCCTTACTTTTTAACTTGAGCTCAAAATGTGGATCTCGGGCAAATAGTTGCCCCTTTGTAGATAAATTTGCAGCAGCTGCGGACGATGCCGCTGCAAACTGCTCATCCGAGCATACAACAACTAAACCCTTACCCTGTCTGGACAAGTACTCAGCGACACTCAAACCAAGCACACCACGACCAATGACAATGATCATTTTTGTTTCACACCCAAGGAAACCAATGATTCGCTCGCAAAGCGAAAGAGCTCAGGCTGTGGAGCTTTGGCAGTCAACCAGCCACGCACAATTGCTCCAGCTTCATTGAAATGCAGATAGCTCGGCGCTGAAAACCAATCAGGTGTGCTAACGAAATGAATATCATTGCGATGGTCATCGAGCGGAACATGAATATGTCCAAAGACGCACATATTCGGCTCACAATTGAGCTGAGGCATCTGCGCAGATAGAAGGAGATCAACACAATCAGTTAGGTACTGAGATGTCAGCCTGCGTTCGTCATCTTTTTTGCGCGACGCTGTGGCCACTTTAGAAAAAATTGACTGTGTCGTCGCTCCGGGTACAGGACTTACCAACCATTGAAACAGTCTGGATTTAACTACCCCACGGAACAGGCGATACGACGCGGGACAAACAACGTCATCAGAGTGGAGCAAAAGCATCTGGCCGAGCTGCCCGTGTTCAAGCTTTCCCCAAAAGTCACCACAGTGATCAAAGCAAGCTTTCACAGACGGATGTGTACCATATTGAAAGCCGTAATCATGATTACCTTCGATAAAGATAACCCTGACTCCATTATCTCTGAGGCGGCCTAATTCAGAGAAAACTTTTTTCCAATAACTAAAGTAGAAATGTTGTCTTGCATTTATGAAATCAAAAATGTCTCCTAAAAGTACCAAAGTATCGCAGGTTGGAAGCTCAGAGAGAAATTTGCAGAAAAGATTGGTTCGTTCGTCTTCGGGCTGACGCAAATGTACATCAGAAACAACAACC
>JBEAPS010000345.1:0-4930 GCA_041164285.1 Pseudomonadota bacterium | reverse complement strand
TCGCTGTCCGCGCACTCGCAGCGGCTGGCATTCCGAAAGACGCAATTGCAACTCAATTAAAAATTTCAACTGAGACAGTGACCGAAATCTTAGACTCACAAGACTAAGAAACACTGCCAAGCTCGAAACACCGCATCTATCCTATGAACCGGTCTTCCAGTCCGACCGGCTTGTCCGCAGTCTGCGGGAGAAGTTGTCCACACGTTATCCACAGAGCAGAAACACTTTTCCTGCAGAGTGACCATTGCCTTGCAATCCAATCTCTCCAAAAATCAACCAGCCTGAATGATTGATAAATTATTCTCCAAATGCCCACAAGAACCACAGTACCACTGGCCATCTGGGTGGATTTTGAGTTAAAGAGAAACTAATTCTCAATTCAGGATGCTCCTTATGTCAGTTGCTCACTCTCCAGCGGTCGCACATCCCAGCGCTGCAGCGCACAATACTCAGGCAGATTACCAAGCCTATTATGAGGCAGAAGAGATCGACAATCGCAAAGTGGCTTATTTGCAAACCAATATCTTGCCTCGCATTGCCGATCTGCCGCGCACTGCAAACATACTTGAAATTGGGCCCGGACGAGGAGCTTTGCTCAAGGAGCTGCGTAGCAGTGGATTTTTAAATCTCAGTGCATTTGAGGTTTGTCGTTCATTTGCAGACACTCTCACTGCACAGGGCTTCCGGATCACACAGGGAAATTCTGCAGTCGAATTTCTGAGAACACTGCCCGATGCTTCTGTTGATGCACTCTTGCTCATTGATGTGCTCGAGCACTTTCCACTGGAAGAAGGTTTGGCATTTTTGCGAGAGAGCCGCCGCGTTGTCACAGCACAGGGGCGCATCATCATTCAAACCCCCAACGCAAGTGGTTTGTTTGGCATCAACACGTTTGTTGCAGACCCCACCCATGCCACACCTTGGAACGAGCTGCGTCTCACCGCTGCTCTTAAGGGATCAGGGTTTCACCACATTCATTGCTCAGCTATGAGACTTCCCCCTTCGGTCGGGAATGTAATGCGCAGCGCTTTCAGAACCCCTGTTTTTGCAGCTATTCGCTTTGTCACGCGCATCTGTGGCGCGACGCCCGTGCGGGTGCTAACACATAACTTGGTTTGTGAGGCATACCCTTCCAAAAACTAAATCAACGGGCACGAAGCAAATGAAAGAACTTCTGATCAGTATTGTCTTACCCACCTTCAACGAACGTCAGAATGTTCCCATTATTGTCGATCGTATTGCACACGTGCTTGAGCCGCACTGCTCATTTGAAATTCTGGTTGTAGACGACAACTCACCAGACAAAACTTGGGAAGTTGCAGAGAACCTGAGCACTGAGCGGCCATGGCTTAGATCCATCCGACGCATGCACAACAAAGGCCTCTCACCTGCAGTTGTCGATGGATTTTCTCAAGCAAAGGGACGCTTTCTCATAGTCATGGATGCAGACCTTCAACATGACGAGACTGCACTTATCAAGTTTTTGGAAGCTTTTCAGAACGGAGCAGAGCTTGTCGCAGGATCGCGCAAAGCTGATGGTGGTGGCGTTGAAAATTGGAGCCTTCTGCGTCAGTTCGTTTCATGGTTTGCTACACGGTTGGCGCTGTTGGTGCTGCCCTTGCAGATGAGCGATCCGATGAGTGGATTTTTCGGAATATCAAGAGATCTCCACGAACGCCTGACACCTCAAGTGAATCCCAAGGGTTTCAAAATTCTACTCGAATATCTCGCACGAACCGATGCCTCACGTGTCGTAGAGGTGGGCTATACGTTTAGGGGCCGACAGCACGGTGAAAGCAAACTCTCCAACGACGTCATCTACGACTATCTAGAAGCACTCTGGGGCCTCTCTCGATTCTCCCAATGGATCTCCTGGAGATTTCTCAATTACGCATTCGTGGGGAGCATCGGCTTAGTTGTCAACGTCATCACGCTTGCACTCATCAATCGCTTTACAACATTAAATCTTTCGCTTGCCGTGATGTTTGCTGTGGAAGCATCGATCATTTCAAATTTCTTTTTAAATAATTCTGTTACTTTCAGAAAACGCAGGTTCACAGGAACATTCAGCACGCTGCGCGGACTCCTGACCTTCAACGCTATTTGTGTGGCGGGTGCGCTCATCAACCATTCGCTCGCACTCAATCTGCGACAAAATCAGTTTGGAAATATCTATTTTGCTACTATGATTGGTTATGCTGTCGCTACATTTTGGAATTATATGATCAACAGCCATGTGTGCTGGAAGGTCGAAAAGTCTTAGCCGACATCAAAGACAACGCACCAAAGCTACATTCTGTGACTGATCAATAACGCGACAGCCCTCTGAGGGCACTTCGTCAATGAGAAAAAAACCAAACTCAGAGGTGCTTGACCCCTCCCTCTCTCCAAAAAGAATTCCTAAATTTGGATAAGCGAGTTTTCTCGACGCTCTGAATACATAACCTTGTCCCCAAGGTAAGTCAGGATTCCCACTCTTGAGTGCTTCAACTTCCGAGTGCCATATGAATCTCGATGCGCGACGCGCCGACAAACTGCGCAATTCAAAGAATAAATTCTGGTACATCAAGCTCGCTGAACCGAGTGCAAAAAGCGCCACGACTGCAATTTTCATTCGCCTCAAGCGCATTGGTTCTTGGATGAAAGTGACCCCACGGAGGACAAACATCAAACTTAATACTACCACTGGTGCAGTGCCAATGTGATAATACGAATGAACATAAGAGTGGCTCCCGTCGAGCGCGGCGATCGCAATGAGTTGCAAAAAAATGGCCCCCAAAAGCCAATACAACGCCTTTCGAGACGCGCTCTCCAAGAGTGGTAACGAACATAGGAGCAAAACTGGACTCCCGACGAACAAAAGATCCTCAAAGATAAGCTTAAATAGGGGCTTAGGCTGCGAGAAAAAGTCAATGACAGAAGCGAGGGGAGGGCGTGGCTCGACGGCATAGAGGCCAGAGGTGTCCTGGAGGCTCGCAATCCACTTGAGACCAACTGTGTAATAAAGTGCTACGATAATTAATGGCACCATGGTCCATAAAATTCGCTTCGATCGTTCAAACATGGTTCCCTCATGCATGAACAAGAGAACCAATACAGTCACAGCGGTGGGCTTCACGAGCATTCCAAGCATTATCAACAGTGACGCTGCTAAAGCTTGAATCCAAGTTTTTCGCCCCACACTTTGCAAATCACACGCTGGCCTCTCCCACAACAGCCCCACACCCAACAGTGCGAGAATCATGGCTAGATAATCTGGCATAAACTTCGTCACAAAGGTGCTCGAAATTCCGACCACAGGAAGCAGCAAGAACGCAGGGCCTACCTTATGACCTAAGATCTCTTTGTCTCTCCACACTTTGTAACACAGCCATGTGAGTGCAAAGTTTAATATCACCAGAAATAAAAGAGCCAAAACTTTTCCTAGAAAGGGACCAAATACAAAAAAAGGTGCCCCCATCAAATTCAATAGCGGAAACTCCATCGGCATGATGGCATAGCCGTCCATGCTATTGAGAACTGCTGGCACCAAAGGATGATGAAGTTCTGACTCAGCAGTCCAACGCAGCCAATACCGGATCGAGACCCCAAGAGTATCGACTTGGCGCCAGACGTGGGGCAAATCAAATGGCAGAAACGGCTTTATAAGTGCTGAAAAGGCACGGACAAAAAACAAAATGACAAAAAAACTGAGAATTTTTTCAAATAAATTTTTTTTCACTTTGTCGACCTCGGTGTCTTGCACTCTTAAACTCAAAGCATAGACATAGTGAAGTTGATACCGTTCAACAAGTCGGTCTGCCTTGATATTCAAAGAGACAGCAAGACACTTGGCTTGTGAGGCAATAGACTCTAAAGTCGTCGAACAACTCAGCTGACCATGTTTAAAAGGACTCCCCATGAAGTCTAGAGTAAAAAAAATAACCTTCGCTGCATTAGGCGCGATTTTATTGAGCTTTTATCTCTACACTTGCCTGAGGTTAGGCAATGATTTTTGGACTTTCCATGACATTGGCAAGTTTGCTCTCGAGAAGGCAAACATATACGACCCCAGCCCTACCACAGGAATGTTCGTATTTTACTTACCTCATTTTTCCCTTCTCATGATGCCCTTTGGCCTTCTACCTGTGCACGTTGCAGGCACTCTTTGGTTCCTACTTAAAATAGCGGGGCTTGTTTGGTTTTATAAGCTCACAAAATCACGCCTAATTCAAAACTCAGACAACCAGCTCCCACTGTGGGCAGCACTGGTACCCTTCATTTTGGTCATCAACCCCCTCAATTCAGACTTCAAACTGGGGCAGGTCAACCTCTTCGTTCATCTGGCCCTGATTGGCTCATACGTTTTACTCTCGGAGTCACGCAAAGCAGGATCTGCGCTCCTCTTTGTTGTATCTTGCGTCAAAGTCACCCCACTCATATTTTTGCCCTACTTCATTCTCAAAAAAGAAATCCGCTTTCTGACTTGGTGCTTCATTTGGGCTCTGTTTTTCATGGGAATACTGACTCTGTGGTTTGGGCTTCAGGGCGCAGAAACCATCTTAACGAATTGGTGGAGCATCTCCTCGCGCGAGAAATTAGGGCTCTCAGCTTTAGCATATTTCGAAAATCAATCTCTCCTTGGTTTGTTTGCTAGGTTCGCGGAAAACTTTCCGACAACACTCATTTTCTCTGGTCAATTGCAAATTGATCAGTTTTCTTTGCCCGCCTATAAAGCATGGGCTTATGGTCTTTCTGCAATTCTTTTAGGCCTTATTTGCATCTTCACCATGATTTCAGCCCGCTCCAAACACAAGCTGCACTCAGACCTAATTTTTAGTTTGTTTTTTATAGTTATGTTACTTGCATCGCCGGACACTCGAAATGCTCATCTCATGCACCTGCTCTTTCCTGTATTGGTTCTGTGGCAGGTGTTCTATTCAAGGCTTCA